>JANLQB010000292.1:0-2455 GCA_031367565.1 Verrucomicrobiota bacterium | reverse complement strand
CTGAAAAAGCGCACCCGACTGGATTCGAACCAGCGACCGCCGGATTAGAAATCCGATGCTCTATCCAACTGAGCTACGGGTGCTTGAAGTGCGCGTATTGTGCCACTGGTCCGCCTGCGCTCAAGGGGCAATCTTCGCTTCGCCACCCGCTCTCCTGTTTGGAGCACATGAAGTTCCCCCGATTCCGTGGACAGGGAAGGCGCAGCCTCTTCAGAAAGGACGGCAAATATGCCCCGAACCCATCGTACTGATGAAAAGGACTTCCGTCAGGAAGCCGTCAACCTGCTGCTGAGCAGCGGCCGTCCGCTCCAGCGCATCGCCCGCCTCATGCGTTCCACTGGCCTGCGGCCAAGGCCCAGAAAGCCTTTCCGGCCAAAGATCCCACGCTCCGATCACGCCGCCCATCCTTCGCCAAACCTGCACGCCAAGGCCGAAGCGCTCGCCACGGAGTCGAATCGCGACGGCGCGTTTCAAGACTTCGGCTCGCGCGTTTTTCCGCGCACAGCCGCGTCTTTTCGAACGCCATTCGGTGCGATGGCACCCGCTTCCACCCACTTTCGCAACACGGCGATTTGGTCCGCTGCGAGCTGGGGTTTACCCGTGGGCGGCATGTGCGCGTCGTCTTCTTCGGGCAGACAAATCGCGCTCAGGAGAAGGCTTTTGCCTGGCCGACCGGGCACGACCGTATGCTTCTGCTCGTCGCGCTGGCTGTCGCCGCCGGCGAGGATGGCATCGAGCGTGTGCAGCCGCAGACCGCCCTTTGCTTTCCCCGCGCCGTGGCAGGAAGTGCAACGGGCGGAAAGGATCGGTGCGACTTGTGAAGGGTAGAAGTCATCCACGCTCGCGATCACCGGCTTCGCTGGCCCACCGATCTGCGCTTTTACCGATGGCGGCAAATGATCGGTGAGAAAGGTGGAGCCGTGGGTGATCGACGCGCCGAGGTGTGCGGCGACGCCGAGGCACACCAGCGTGAGCGGCAGGAAAGTGCGATACGCCACGCACGACCTCTGGGCAAAAAGCGCGCGACGGCTGGAAGGATTTGCTGCCTCCGATTCGCTCAACAGCAGCAGGCCGGCGAGTACGGTGAGGGCGAGGGCAAGGCGGCGGTGGAAGACGAGCGTGTCACCCGCATAGCCGCCCTCCTGCGAGAGCGCGAGGCCGCAAACCATCGCGGCAAACACACTACCCACCGCGAGCCAGAGCACGACGACGATCGCGGGCCGAATCGTCTGCGGCGGACACACGCGTGCGAGCAGGTGCAATACCGGCAGGAGGACGAAAAGGCCGATCGGTAGATGCAACACAAGCGGGTGAAATCTACCGATGAAGAGAAGGAACTCCGGCACACCAGAGCGGGCATTGGCGGGAAATGCCCAGGCCAAAAATGGCAATGTTAGGAGAAGCGCGATAACCACAATGCGCGTGATCGCCCGCAGGCAAAAACGCGTGAGGAAAAACTGCGCGAGGCGGGAATCTACGGTTTGCGGATTCATAGGCGTTTACGTTCCGTCAGCAGTCTAACGGACCCGTGACCGGCGATTATCTTTTGCGTTACTCCCTACGCTTTACGTGGAAAATGCCAATGGCGGGCGGGTGCCTGGATAGGCAACCGCCCGCCATCGGCGTCGGAAGAAAACTCCTGGTTTGGAAACAGCGACTACTTCCTCTTAGTCATCTCCTTGTCGAATACCGCGACGTACTTCTCGGGATTCGCGTTGAACTTTTTCGCGCATGATTTGCAGCAAAGGCCAATATTCCGGCCCTTGTAATTGACGCCCACGGGGTCGTCACCGAGTTCTTCACCGCTGACGATGCACATTTTCACGGGGAAAACTGCGGCGGCGAGTTTGGGGGTGAACGTCACGGCGGTGGCCGCGATTAGGATGGCTAGTATGGTGGTATTCATCGAAGAGCAGGGCGGTGCCGGTCGGCACAATTCGGGTTGAGAACGGACGCGGTTATTTTGCGTCTTTCAGAAACGCGGCGATCAGACGGGCATCGGAGCCGGTTAGATTCGCACGCACGCGCATGTGATGGACGATGGTGTCCCACTGCGCAGCGCTGAAAGTTTTCGCGGGCCGGCTGTTGTGGCAGCGCGTGCAGTTTTGCGCCCAGAGCTTGGCTGCGTCGGGGCCGTCGTCGAGGGACTTGCCGTCCTTCGATGATTCGGAGCCAGCGAATGCGGAGCTGATCGAGGCCGCTGCGAGCACGGCAACGACGAGGCGGAGAATGAGTGGTCGGTTCATGGAAATAGGTGTGGCTTTTTTAGAATCCGGTCGAGAGCTGGAACAGGATGGCGTCTCCGTTCGGCTCGTTGTTGTTTCGATGGTCGATTTCGTAGGCGGCCTTGAGCACCGTCGAGCTGGCGATCCAGTAATCGATGCCAAAGGTGAGCCTGCGTTCGTCGAATCCGCCAGGCGCATCGTTCGGCGCATTGGAAACGTCGCCGCGCACG
>JANLQB010000261.1:0-2815 GCA_031367565.1 Verrucomicrobiota bacterium | reverse complement strand
ACGCCAAACGAACCCGCCGCCATCTCGCTCCCGCCCGGAGACGGCCCGCGCCACTTCGCGTTCCACCCTGCGGGAAAGTGGTTCTACTGCCTTCAGGAGGAAGCCTCAAACATCGTGCTTTTCGACTACGACTCCGTGCAGGGGAAGTTAGTATCCAGGCAAACGATCTCCAGCCTCCCTCCTCACTTCGCGGGAAGTAGTTTCTCCTCCGAGATCATGGTCTCGCTGGACGGTAGATTTCTCTACGCCGGCAACCGGCTGCACGACAGTATCGCCAGCTTTTCCATTAGCGAAACCGGCACGCTCACTTTCCTCGGCGAAGAATGGACCCGCGGTGACTACCCACGCAGCTTCAATGTCGATCCCACCGGTAGCTTCCTCTACTCCTGCAATCAACGAGGCGACAACATCGCGACCTTCCGCATCGATCGAACGACCGGCAGCCTAACCTTTACCGGCCAGTTCACGCCCGTCGGCAATCCGTCGATCATCGTCTTCCTCGACCTCGCAAAGCCGGAGTAGAAGTCCCGGAACTCACGAACGGCTGGAACCTGGCCCGGAGCTGCGTTGGGCATGTTTTACTTTAGAATCATCCCATCGCGCAGGACACGCAGGACGAGTTCTTCGAAGGGGACGGCCGTGGTGACTTGCGCGTAGCCGACGCCGCGTTTCAGGCAGAAGGTCTCCACGTTGGCCAGGAACGAATCTATCTCGCGTTCGTAGCGCCGCAGCAGTGCGTCGTTGGCGGTGACTTCGAAGATTTCACCGGTCTCTGCTTCCACGAGCCGCAGATCGCCGCTGTCGCGCGGGCGGAGTTCGGCGGGGTCGAGGGTTTGGATGACGTGGACTTCAAAGTTATGGTAGCGCAGGAGTGCGAGCGCTTCTTCGTAGCCGGCGGGATCAAAGAGGTCGCTGATGAGGAAGACGAGGCCGCGCCGTTTCATGCGCTGCGCGAAGGCCTTGGCACTCGGGAGCAGGCCGGTGCTGCTGCCGTTCGGAGACGGGGCGCGTTCGATGAAATTGAGGACTTTGTGGAATTGCGATTTGCCGCGGGTGAGACCCATGTCGCCGATGAGCAGATCGGCGAACCAGAGCACGTTCACTCGGTCGAGATTGGCGAGGCCGATGTAGGCGAGCGAGGCGGCGATGCGGCGTGCTTGATCAAATTTCGACGTGGTGGAATCGCCCGCCGCTTTCCAGCGCATGGAGGCGCTGGCGTCGATGAGCAGGTAGATCTGCAAGTCCTGCTCCTGCTCGTAGAGCTTTACGAAAAGGCGGTCGAGGCGGCTATAGATGTTCCAGTCTATCGATCGCAGATCGTCGCCGATCGAGTAGTTCCGGTAGTCGGCGAATTCAAGGCTGGAGCCGGTTTGGCGGCTTTTGCGTTCGGCGCGGTGCGCGCCGCGAAAGAGCTTTTTGGACAGGAGGTAAAGTTGTTCGAGCTTCGCGAGGAAGGCGGAGTCGAAGATGAGCGGCGCGGCGGTTTGCAAAGCGTCGGCAGGATGCGTGCGAATGGCGCGCGGGGCAATCGCGCGTTACTGCGGCTTGGCCGCTTTTGCCGCGGCCTCTTTCATCGTCGGCGTCTGGTAGCCAGCGGGGAGCGGCGCGATTTTCGCCGCGCCCGTTACTTCATCCCAAGTGAACGCGCGCTGTTCGACCAAGCCCACGCCGGCCTCGTAGATCTCCAGCGCTACGGCGGGCTGCGCGCCGGTCGTGTCGATGTCGAAGAGGCAAATCATCTTGCCGTGATCGTGCAGTGAGAACTGACCGGGCGCGACTTTGGCGGGTGCGTTCGGGCTGCCGATGGGGCCGGAGCAGATTTCGAGGAAACCTTCGGGGAGTTGATAGCCCGCGGTGAAATGGCGGTCGCCGGAAAGCAGCAGGACGTTCTTCATTCCGTGCTCGGCGAGGAGGTCGAAGATTTCCTTTCGCTCGCGCTGAAAACTGCGCCACGAATCGTCGCTGCCGTTCACCTGCCACTCGCCACCCGCGCCGATCACTTTCACCGTGGCCTTCGATGCGAGGAGTTCGCGCTTGAGCCACATGAGCTGTTTCGCGCCGAGCATCGTTTTGTTTTCGTCGTTCGCGGCTTTGTTCGGTGAGCGGTGGTAGCGGTCATCGAGCATGAAGAAGTCGATGTCGCCGCGCGTGAGTTTGAAATACACGCCGGGATTTTCCGCCTCGCCGAATGCGGGATTCGCGAAGAATTCCTTGAACGTGCGCAGCGAGCGTTCCTTGTCCTTTTGCGTGCCGTCGCTGTCGTTCACGCCGAAATCGTGATCGTCCCAAATCGCGTACATCGGCGTGCGCTGGAAGAGCGAGCGGAAACCCGCGTTATCGCGGTGCGCGATGAAAGCGGCGCGCTGTTTTTCCGGGTCGGGAGTGTTGGCGTAGTGATTGTCGCCGAGCAGCAGCACGAGATCGACCGGCGTCCGCGCGTCGAGATCGGCCCACATCGCCGCGTCGAGCCATGGTTCTTTTCCCACGCACGATCCGAATGCAAAACGCACCCGACCTTTCGCGCCATCGGCGGGCGCGGTCGTGAAAGACGGCCACGGGCGCGAAGTCGCTGGCTGGCCATCGAGGAGCACGCTGTAGAAGTAGCGCGTCGCGGGTTGCAAATCAGCGAGCAGCGCGACGCCGGTGAAGGCGGTTGCTTCCGCGAGCGCCGGGCCTTCGATCGTGCGCGCATCGGCGAGGTCCGCGTGCTCACTCACGCGCACGCTCCATTTTGTCGCTCCCGTGGCCTTGCCCCAAATCCGCGCATCGCTCGCCGATACATGGCCGAGCATCGGCGCGAGCTGCAAATACGCGG
>JANLQB010000260.1:0-2492 GCA_031367565.1 Verrucomicrobiota bacterium | reverse complement strand
TCCTCGTTCACTTTCAAAACATCGAGCAACGCCGCAATCGGCTGCCCGTCGATTTTCGGCGGCGTGAGCAGTGGGCGACCCTTGTAAGTGATGCGGTAGATGCGGCCATGCTGATGATCGCGATTTGGATCGCGCAGGTGATGCTGCAAGTGGCCGATGATCGTCTGGCTCCAGTCACAGAAATACAGTGCGCCATCCGGGCCGATGTCCGTGCAGATCGGGCGGAACGTCGGTAACTCGGCGGGATCGGCCCATACGAGTTTTTCCATCGTCTCGCCCTTCAAGCCGGAACCGTCCTGCGTGACTTTCACGCGATAGATGCACTGGTCGCTGATCACATTCGCATTCAGGAAATTCCCCTGCCAGTCGTCCGGGAAATGTCCGCTCGAAAGCATCCAAGTGCCGGGACACGGACGCGATGGGCGATTCCAGAAATCCTTGATGCCCGGATGGTCGCCATTGTCGAGATGCCCGCTGATCGCCGGGCCAAAGTAATTCCCGTTGCTCGTCGCATTCGTCAGGATGTCATCGCCCCAACGGTCCCACACTTTTCCGTGTGGATTCACGAGGCCATACGGCGCGTATTTTTCCATCTTCATCGTCCGCGGTTCGAAGCGCCACGCGATGGCATCCGAGTGCCGGATCGGTCCGTTCGCCGTCTCGACTTGCGTGCGATGAAACACGCCGTCGCTCGGATAAACCGCGCCCGCCGGATCGGGATTCAGCGCATTCGTCGTGTGATGCGAATCCGCGCTGTCCAAGCCCATCAGCACGCGCTCCTTCGTGCCCGCTTTTCCATCCTTACCGATCGGCACATACCAGAGATCGGGAGCCTGCATCACCAGCACGCCTTCTTTGTAGAAAGAGAAACCCGTTGGCGCATTCAGGTCGCCGAGGAAGGTCGTGCATTTATCCGCTTTGCCGTCGCCGTTCGTGTCCTCGAAAATGAGCAGCTTGTCGCCGTCTTTGCTGTCGGGCGTGCGTTCGGGATAATTCTTCCAAGCCGCCACCCACAGCCGCCCTTTCGTATCCCAAGCCATCTGCACGGGATTCGCGAGTTCGGGGAACATCTTCTCGTCCGCAAACAGATTCACTTGGCAGTTCTCGTTCACGTGGATCTTCGCAATCGCCTCCTGCCCGTCCGGGTAAGTCCACGAAAGGTCTTCCTTGTCGCCCGGCTTGTTCGTTCCGACTGGCACCGGCGGCGGCAAATTGTCATCCTTCACCACGAGGTCGCCGCCCTTCGCCACTGCCCACACGCGCGCATCGCGATTAGCAGTCATCACGTCGCGCATCTGCATTTCGCGCTGCATCACCGTGTTGTTAAAAATCGGCTCGCTTACTTTTCCATCCTTGTCCTTCGGCGCGTATTTTTCGCGCGAGCGACCGCCGAAAACATTGTAGCCGTCGATCGTCCGATACCGCTGATGCCACTGCCAGCTCTTGTCGAGCACGGCCGCGTTCAGCTTTGCGAGATCACCCTCCGGCGCGCTCTCGCCAAACAGCGCGCGGAACGCCAGCGGCGCGAGCGCCTTCTCACCCGCTTCCGTAAGATGCATCCCATCCAACGTGAGCGACTGCCCCTTTGCCGCCGCCTCGTTGAAAACATTCTGTGAAGGCGTGAACAGGTCGATGAACTGCACCTCATTCGCCTTCGCCAATTCAGCCATCGCCGCCGTGTAAAGCTTCAGATTCGCATTCATCTCCGTCGGATCGGCGAAGTTCGCATCACGATGTTTCTCCCCCGCGATCGGCGAAAAGAGCACCACGCGCGGCGCACCTTTTCCGCCGAAATTCTGCGCGGCCATTTCCTTCAAAAACTTGCCGAGATCGCTCTTAAACTGATCCAGCCCCGCCGCGCCTTTGAAGGATTCATTGAATCCGTAAAACGCGAAGATCACATCCGCCTGCGTCCACGTCAGCCACTGATCACGCGACCCAAACTCCGCCGAGCGATGCCACGTGCTGACTTCATCTGCCGCCGCCGAAAGATTGCGGAAGCTGATTTGATCCGCAGCGAATTTTTTCTCGATCAGCGTCTCCAACCAGCCCGTGTGCTGCATCCGGTCGGCGAGTTCATTGCCGAGGATGGAAACGTGATCGCCCTTCTTCAGCTCCAGCTTGTCCGGTGGAGCCGCGTGGAGCGTCGGGAAAAGCGCGAAGGCGCTCGTGGCGAGGATGAGAGTTCGGAGTTTCATGAATGAAAATGTGGGGAAATGGATAGGAACGGGTGGTTTCCGATAAACTCGGCGAGTCTGCAAGCCTTAGCCCAAAGGGTGAAATTGAAACGGCTGGCCGTGAACCCACTGCGTGCCGGATGAACCGCCAGCGCTACTCCTGCCACGGCAACCTGGAAGCGCTGCGTGAACGGTGGCTTTTGCGCGCAGCGCCGGCTTTTTTGAAGGAGGTGTCGCTTGCGAAAAGGCGAACGGCGTGAGGATTGCGCTAAAAATGGCGACACCGATGGCGGTGGAAAACGAGAGATGATTCAT
>JANLQB010000243.1:0-6503 GCA_031367565.1 Verrucomicrobiota bacterium | reverse complement strand
GCGTTTCAATTCCGCTTCGGCAACATGCCGCGTGTGCTCGGTGAATATGTGGGCAGCCTCGATGATGGAGGTGAGCGCCTGGCCCTGCTCTCCGCGCTCGGTGCGACGATCTCCGATTTTTCCTACGACACGAAAGCTCCGTGGCCCACCGGCGTCGCAGGCGGAAGTCTCGTCCTGCACCGGCCCGCGTTTGATCCAGCACTGCCCGCGAGCTGGCGAAATAGCGTCGCGCCCGGCGGCAGCCCCGCCGCTTCCGATTCCACCGATTACGTTTCGTGGAAACTCGCGAACCTCATCACCAGCGAGTCCTTCGATACGGATGACGATGGCTTGCTGCCGCTCGCTGAATACGCGTCCGGCGGCTCGCCGACGCTCAGCGATGCCTCACGAAATCCGTCCGTCACTGTCGCCACCTTGCCCGGCCCGCCAGTCGCGGATCATGTGCTGTTCAGCTTTCGCTGGCGGCGCGGTGCGGACGATCTTACACCGACGATTCAGCAGAGTAGCCATTTCTTCGGCTGGAGCGATGTCGGCGGCGAGCCGGTTTCGATCACGGCGCAGCCGGACGGCACGGACCTCGTGACGATGAAAGTCGCCCCGTTTTTGCCTGCGAATCCACCCGCTTTTTTCCGACTCCGCTGGCAAACGATGCCGTAGCGCTTTTCCACATCGGAAACATGCCGGCAAGTAAGTCTCCATCTGCTCGACTTAATTTTCGCCACCCATGCTATACGAGGAATCCCGCGCCTCGAACTCAGGCACTCCCCTAGTGCGCGAAAGGTTAGGACTACCAAATCCATCATGCGCATTTGCTGACTCACTTCGGCGGCTTCTGCGACGGTGAGTTACTGCCTCCCCGCCAGCCGACCCGCGCCGCTTCCACCCAATCGCGGAGCGATGTCCCGCCGGTAGCCGGGGCTTTCAAGCCCCGGTTCGCTCGACCAACCGCCCGCGTCGCGGAGCGACGCTTGCGCTCAGTCCCACAGATACCGCTCCTCGTAGTCGATCCCGTGCCGGACCAGCAGCGCCACGAACTCCTCCTGGAACGTCTTTGTCCGATGATGCTCCCGCTGCTTCTCGATATACGCCGTCAACGCGGGCAGGTTGGATTTGCTCACCGCAAACGCCCCGTATCCATCCTGCCACGCAAACCCGCCCATCGCCGGGAAAGTCTCCTTCATCCATTTCGACGATCCACCTTTGATCTGCTGAAGCGCCTTGCTGATGGTCAGCGTTGGCGGCAACCCCACCGCCATATGGACATGGTCGGGCATTCCCCCGATGCGGATGGGTTTCATTCCATTCTCACGAGCGATTCCGCCGAGAAAACTCCAGACGCGTTCCTCGATCTCGTGGCTGATCCAAGGCTCGCGGTGCTTCGTGTTGAACACGAAATGGCAATGCAGCGAAGTGAAAGTGTTACCCATGCGAAGTCGATAACAGCCCATTGAGTTCGTGGCAAACGTCGCTCCGCGACGCATTCTCTTTTGATGCTTTATCCGGGGCTTGAAAGCCCCGGCTACCGGCAGGGCATCGCTCCGCGATGGAGTTGCCATTATTTTTCCCGAAGGCGCCGCGCAACGGAACACATTTCTCGGCGGTCCAGGCCGCAAGCTGCACCCACATCTCCAGCCCCCGCTGCTCCGCGATCGGCCGCAGCACCGTTGCGAAGAGATCGGCCGCGGGTGCCGACATCTTCCAACACTGGATGCGCGCCGCATTTCGGCAGGTGGAAATACTCCCTGCGAGATCGAAATTCTCGCTCTAACCCTTGCATCGCTCACCCGCAATAGAAGGTGGCTATTTCACTGTCAATATTTGAGCCCTACAAGTTGGCTCAAATGCTCCTCGCCAAAAAACCTCAGTTTCGGAAGACAAAGTAAGTGTTCATCCCCGCTTGCGGTCCAATTCTCTATCTTAAGATCGATTTTGAACTGTTTCGCAATGTCCCGCAATTTATTGGCAAGAATATCGACATCTATCTGGCGGAGGAAAATACACTGAAGCGCGCCCTCCAATTCCCACGATTTCATCCATAAGAAGTGATTCGGAGAAAAACGTGTATTGTAGCCGATTTTTGCAAAGAGTCGCTTTACCTCCAGTATTGCAAGCTCGCTTGAGTTGAAATACCTGAAACGTAGTTCTCTTCCTTCTTCGTAGATACGAGATCCGTGGTAGGCGTTCCTGGCAATTCCTATGGGTTGATCTTCGGAAAGAAGCCTGCCATCCGGCAACATGATGGCGCATCTGAGCGATGGGAAAATTGGGGCGAATCGTTTAGCTTTCCAATTTTTAACGGTGGTTTTGTAGGAAGAGGCGCGCGCAAAATCGAACCTCGATGCGCTCGCAGCTTCCTGTCCATCCATCGCCTTGAGTAACACGGGAAATCCCTCCACGTACTGAACGCGATTGGAAATATCCCATAAACTGCGATCCATATTTTAACCCCTAGCCGCGATAGCACTTATTAAGTAAGTCAACATTGACATCTCGAAAGTCCCTTTCGACGACAACATCTAATACGAAACGCAAGTCAGCAAAGTGTTTGGCGGCGATTCTAGCTGCCTTGGCTGCGATAGAGCCTGCTCCGTACGTAGTTTGAAGGTCGAGTGATATGGCGGTTAGACGCCGATCAAGCTTTTTCAACTCATCTCCTAGAGCGTTATGTTGCTCCCAACTTTTTGAACGAATTTTTCGCATGCGATATTTCATCATTTGCTGACCCACCAAAATTCAGCATCGATTCACGTTAGATCACAGGTAATGGACTCTACGCATTGCGCGGCAAAGCTGGGCTTCGTGGTGTGGGACAGGTCTGCCTGTAGCCAGTGCGGCGGCGCGTGAAACTAACATTCAAGTCGAAGGTCCGATCCCGATCATTGCCAAAACAGAGGGTGCCCGTGTGGGCAACCGGTTCAAGGCCGAAGTAAATCGCGGGTCACAGGGTCTGACCCCGGCAGGCGGGAGGAACGCAGTTGATTTCGGGATACCTCCCGCCCTTCGCCCGCACTCCGAGCGAATCCAGAAAAGAGATTACCGAAAGAGCCCCTTCACTCCCAACGGCTGCTCTTACTTCCGACGTAAGCGACGAGCAGGCCGAGTAGGATGTGAAAGGCGAGCACCCACACGCACACGGGCACGTCGGATAACGCGGTTTGCGTGATTTTTCCCACGGCTCCGTAAGCACGCGTATCGCGCATCGCGCTGATGAAACCGGACCAGCCCCAATACGACGCGATGAACGGGCGCGTGATCCAGCCGAGCACTTCCGGCAGCGCGAGCACCGCGCCGCTGAGCGGGAGCTGGAAGCCGACGAGATACACGCCGACGAGCGAAGCCTGCTCAGCGCTTTTCATGATGCTGGAAATACCGAGGCAGATCGCGGTGACGGCGGCGTTCACGAGCACGAGCAGGAGTAATTGCGGGCCGAGATTTCCGGGGAAATGCACGATCGAGTTCACGAAGACGCCCATCCAGAGCGACTGCGCGAGGACGAGTGCGCCGAGGAAAAATGTCTTCGACGCGACGTACGCGCCGGGGCGCAGACCGGCGAATTTTTCCTTCTCGAAAATGAGCCGCTCCGCCGCGATTTCGCGCGAGGAATTGTTCGAGCCCATGAGCGCGAGGAGCACAATTTGGAACATGACGAGGCCGGAGATGAGGCTGCCGCTTTTCGCAATCGCAGAGAGTTGCTCGGCTTCGCTTTTGAGCTGGTCGATGAGGTTGCCAATCGGCGGCGTGGCGAGTGTCTTGATCTGCGGGATACCATCGAGCGCGAAGACGACGACGAGACAGGGGAAGCCGATGAGGAGCGCGAGCTGAAGGAGCACGGCGGCGCGGTCGCGGAAGAAAAGTTTCCAGCGGCGACCGAGGAGGACGGTGAATTGTTTCAGCGCGGACGGTGTGGCTTCGGGCGCGGGGCGCTCGGCGGGCGCGGGTTCGTCGGCATCGAGCTGTGCGGTCGCGTAGTAGGCGGCGCGATATTTTCCCCATGAGCGCCGCCAATCCTCGGCCGGACGCATGGCGAGCCGGGGAAAAAGTTCATCCGCCTGCTCGACGCCGAAGTAGTGGAAGAGCGTGGCCGCCGGGCCGTGGTAGGCGATGTGGCCTTGGTAAAGGACGAGCACGCTGTCGTAGAGCGCCAGGTGGCGGAGGCTGTGTGTGACGCTGAGGACGATGCGATCGTCGGTGCGCGAAAGCCGGTGCATCAGCTTTACGATTTCGTCCTCGGCTTTCGGATCGAGCCCGCTCGTCGCTTCATCGCACAGCAGCAGATGCGGCGAGCTGACCATTTCGAGCGCGAGCGCGAGGCGTCGCTTTTGACCGCCGGAAAGCAGCGCGACGCGACGATCCCCGATGTCATCGAGGCCCACGTCGCTCAGGATTTTTTCGACATGCACCTCGGCGGCTTCCGCATTGAGCCCCGCGACGCGCAGACGCAGCGCGGCCTCCAGGTTTTCCCAAACGGTGAGCAAATCGTAAGCGATGCTGAACTGCGGCACGTAACCGATTTCGTGCGGGTCCATGTCCTTTTCCGCGAGGTCCACACCGTCCCACTCGATCTTCCCGCCCGTCGGTTCGCGGATGCCGGCGATCACTTTCAGCAGCGTGCTTTTTCCGCAGCCCGACGGCCCGAGGATCGCGGCGAAATGTTTGCGGGGAAAACGCGCGCCGATTTCCGCGAGGAGATCGACAGTGTCCGGCGCGGACCCGGCTTGGAGGGAGACGTCTTTGAGTTCGAGCACGAGAGCCGAGGATGTCGTGGGCGGGAAAGTTTGTCAGCAGCGAAGTCGCGCGCGCTTGCGCCGGGCCGCACGGCAGCGGACAGTCCGCCGCGAAATGACCACCCCACGACGCCAACGACAAAGCGGCATGTCCGTGTGGAAACGCAGTGCGCTTTGGGCGCTGGTCGTCGCGCCTGTGCTGCTTTTCGGCGGATACTTCGCGGCGCGCCTGTGGATCGACTCGTATCTGCGCAGCGAGGATTTCCGGCGCTTCGTGAGCAGCGCGACGGCGCGCACTTTGAAAGCAGAGGGCGAGTTCGCGCCGCTGCATTTTACGGGGATGAATATTTACTCCGATGGCTTCAAAGCGCGCGGCAGCGAAGAGGCGGCGTTTTCCACTTTTGCCATCGACCAAATCCGCGCGGACCTGAGCCTGCGCCGCTGGCGCGAGCGCGTGTGGCAAGTGGATCGCGTGGATGCGCAGCGGGTGGAAGTGCATCTCGACGGCAGCCGGATCACGCTTCCGCAGACGACCACGAACACATCATCGCGCATTCCGACGGTCGGAATCGGCTGGCTGCCAAACCGCGTGGAAATCGCGAACGCCTCCGTGCGCGAGGTGGATCTTCTCTGGGCGGAGGGTGGATTGCGCCGCGTCAACGTGGTCGCGAATCAGCGCGACGGAGCGTGGGAGATCGCGGGGAACGGCGGACAAATCACGCACGGAAAACTGCCGGGTATCGACGTTGTTTCCACGCGTCTGCTCTACCGCGAGCCATCGCTCTTTGTGCAAAGCGCGGAGTTTCGCCAGGGCGCGACGGGCACGCTGAGCGCGGAAGGTGAAATCCGTTTCGGCGAGCAAATCGACCTCCGCGCGAAGCTCGCCGACATCGACATCGCGCCCCTCCTCAACGACGACTGGCGGCTCCGCCTCCACGGAAAACTCGCGGGCGAAGTGCGGATCGAAAGCGCGATGCCCTCGGGGAAACCCCCCGTCGTTTCCGGTTCGTTGCATTTGGACGCCGGCCAAATCGAAGCGCTCCCCATGCTCAATGAAATCGCCGATTTCACCATGCTCCAGCGCTACCGCCGGCTCACGCTGAACAAAGCGTCTGCCGATTTTCGGCAGGAAAACGGCACGCTGCACGCGACCAATTTCATCCTCGAATCTGCAGGGCTGATGCGCGTCGAAGGCGCGTTCAACGTGACGAACGGAATCATTGATGGCGTCTTCCAAGTCGGCGTCGCTGCCTCCAGCCTCACCCTCGTCCCCGGTGCGCAGGAGCGCGTTTTCACCGAGACGCGCGGCGGCTACGTCTGGACGCTGATGCACCTGCAAGGCCCGATCGAAAGCCCCGGCGAAGACCTTTCCCCGCGCCTGATCGCGGCGGCAAAAGGGGCCGTGATCGAGAAGGTCGAAGAGACGGTGCAGAAGACGATCGAGGCTGGCCGCGACGTGCTCAAAGGCACGCTGGATCGCTTGATGCCGCTCTTCAAATAGAGCTTTCCCACGGGCTTCCGCCTTCGCCCCATTCCGAAAGCGGCAGCGGCGATCCGTTTGGAGGGCAATCGCCCGCCACTACGCCGGTTGGCTATTACAATAGCAGTCAGGCGCCCGTTGGCGTGGACATGGAAAATCGGCAAGGAAATCAACCGCTGCCTTACCGCCCGGAGACGGTCTCGATTACCACATCCGCGTAGATGCGATGGCCAAAGTCGTTCGGGTGATTGAGCCCGTTGCCGCTGAGATCGAGCACGGCTTTTCTCTCCAGCAGGGCC
>JANLQB010000227.1:0-10312 GCA_031367565.1 Verrucomicrobiota bacterium | reverse complement strand
GCCGCCGCCTTCGATCAGGACGCTCGTGATGTTTCGCCGGCCGAGTTCGCGCAAGACCACGCGCAGAGTTTTCCCGCGGAAGACGATGGTCCGGTCGCAATGTTCATCGGTGAACAGGTGAGCGCTTTTGGGAAGGGAATGTTTTCCGGCCAGCACGACGCGCCACGGTTGCCGCGCGTCTTTCACCCCGCGCACGGTGAGACGCGGATTGTCCGCGCGCACCGTGCCCGCGCCGACGAGGATCGCATCCACGCTCGCTCGCAGCTCGTGCGCATCGGAGCGCGAGGCGGCGCTGGAGAGCCACTGGCCCTCGCCGGGCGGACGCGTGAGGCGGCCATCGAGCGAGAGCGCGGCTTTCGCGATTACGAAAGGCATCCTGGTCACGATCCATTTGTTGAAAGCGACGTTCAGCTCACGGCATTCGTCGTCCAAAATTCCGGCGACGACTTCGATTCCCGCTTTACGTAAAAGCAGCATCCCTCGCCCGGCGTGCGCGGGATTCGGGTCGATCGCACCGATCACCACCCGCGCAAATCCCCCGCGCACAATCGCCTCGACGCACGGCGGCGTGCGCCCATGCGTGGAGCACGGCTCCAGCGTCACGTAGATCGTCGCTCCGCGCGTGAGCTTCGCGTTTTTCAAAGCGGCCATCGCCTCGATCTCGGCGTGCGGCTTTCCCGCGCCGCGGTGGAAACCCCGCGCCACGATCCTCCCGCCGCGCACGATCAACGCGCCGACGGCGGGATTTGGGCTGGTGTGGCCGAGCCCGCGCCGGGCTTCGCGCAGCGCGGCGCGCATGAATTTCTCGTCGTCCATCCTCGCAGCTTTAAGCCTTGTGCCCCGACGTTGAAACCCGGAATTTCCCCGCGTGTCACTCAGCCTCCGGCAGAAGCAGAGCCTCTACCACAGCCTCGCGCAGCTCATCCGCTCGGGTGTGCCCTTTCCCAAGGCGCTGGATAAACTCGCGGGCACCACGCGCGGCGGCGCGCGACGGCTCATGGATTCCGCGCGGAAGGCGCTCGCGAACGGGCAGACGGTCGGCGAAGCCTTTGCAGCACAGCGTTCGGAAGTCACGCCGCTCGAAGCGAGCGTGCTCACGGCCGTGGAAAAAAGCGGGCAGCTCGATCACGGATTGCGCGAGCTTTCGGACTATTTCGGCGCGCTCGCGAAGGCGCGCGAGACGATCATCAAGCG
Source organism: Verrucomicrobiota bacterium (assembly GCA_031367565.1). Taxonomy (GTDB): domain Bacteria; phylum Verrucomicrobiota; class Verrucomicrobiia; order Chthoniobacterales; family Chthoniobacteraceae; genus JANLQB01. The sequence goes on along the minus strand of JANLQB010000227.1, from coordinate 9,118 downwards.
GCTGACGTATCCCGTTTTCCTCCTGCACTTCGGCATCCTCGTGCTCAGCGCAAAGACCTTCGTTATTGAAGGCCGACCGCAGTTTTTTCGCGAAGTCGGCGGCACGTTCGTCTTCATCTACGCGATCGTCGCGATCGTCGCGATGCTCACGCCGGTGCTGCGCGATTTGGGCGCAGGGAGCGCGTTGATGGACCGGCTCGTGAACGCGATCCCGCTGCTCGGACGCGTGCGGCGCTCGTTTGCGCTCTCGCGGTTTTGCACGGTCTATGGGCTCCAGCTCGATGCCGGGGTGAACATCATCGACTCGCTCATCGCCGCCGGGGCCGCGAGCCGCAGCGGGAGCATCCGCGCGGCGGTGGACGCGGCAGTGCCGAAAGTGCGCACCGGTTCGCAAGTCGGGCCATTGCTCGCGGCGAGCGATGCGTTTCCGATGGAAATCATGCAGACGATCATCGTGGGCGAGGAAACGGGGAAACTGGTGGAGGAATTGCTGCGGCTGGCGACGGAATTGCGGGAAGAGGCACTGGCAAAATTGGAGACGCTGGCGGACTGGCTGCCGAAATTACTCTACGTCGGGATCGTCCTGTTTTTGGGGTGGAAAATCCTCGGGATTATTCAGGGCAGCATCGCCCCGATGTATAAGAACGCGCTTGGCGATTAGAGCGCGGCGTGAAGCTGCTCGCGGTGGTCGATTCCACGAAGATCACCGCAAGCTACAAGGACGGCGTCGTCAGCGGTAATCACTCCCGAGGTGGAATAGGCCGTCCGGTTTTTTTGCGTCTTTTCGCGTGTTTCGCGGGCTGTTCACTCCTAATTTCGCGGCTTCATGAATCTTGAAAAAGTAGTCGTCGTCGGTGCCAGCGGTTATTCGGGCGAGGAATTGGTGCGTTTGCTGATCCGGCATCCGGGCGTGGATTTGGTCGCGCTCACTTCGCGGCAACTCGCGGGGCAGACGATCGCGCAGGTGTTTCCAAAATTCGCGGGGCTGCGGTTTGCGGACGTGGCGTTCATCGAGTCCGACGTGGCAAAGATCATCGCCACCGGTGCGCGGTTTGTTTTCCTCGCGCTACCGCATGGCGTGGCCACGGAGTTTGCGCGACCGCTCGTGGCGGCGGGGCGGCGGGTTATTGATTTAAGCGCGGATTTTCGGATCAAGGATGTCGCGGTTTATCAGGAGTTTTACGGCGAGGAACATCGCGCGCCGGAACTCGCGGCGCTCAGCGTTTATGGGATGCCCGAGATTTACCGGGAGAAAATCAAATCGGCGCAACTCGTCGCCTCGCCCGGCTGTTACCCGACGAGCATCATCCTGCCGCTGCATCCGCTGCTGCAAAGGCGGCTCATCAAACCGCAGAGCATCGTCGTCAGCTCCATGAGCGGCGTGAGCGGAGCCGGGCGGAACGCGAAGACGGACTACCTTTTCGCCGAGTGCAACGAAAGCGTGCGCTGCTACGGCATCCCGAAACACCGTCACCTCGCGGAGATCGAGCAGGAGCTTTCGCTCGCGGCGGGCGAACCCATCGCGATCGACTTCGCGCCGCACCTCGTCCCGGTAAATCGCGGCATCCACACCACGATCTTCTGCGCCCCCGCCGAGGGCATCGAGCCGTGGCACATCGCGAATGCCTTTACCGAAACTTACGGCCGCGAGCCCTTCATCCGCCTGCTCAGCGGAAACGCGCTGCCCGACACGAAGAACGTGACGTTCACCAACTTCGTGGACATCGCCTGGCGTCACGACCCGCGCACCGGGCGGTTCGTGATTTTAAGTGCGGAGGACAATCTGACGAAGGGCGCGGCAGGTCAGGCGATACAATCGCTCAATGCAATGTGCGGCTGGCCAGAGACGACGGGGCTCGTGTGAATCACACGCGTCGCCTGACGCCTTGCTCTTCGCGCGCGGTTTTTGCTGAATGTGCCGCTCTTCATTCCGGCCAAGCACTATGTCCCAGCTCTATTCGTTTTTGTACTGGCTCGATGGCGGCTCGGGCGTTTTGAGCTGGCTGCTCGGTGTCGCGACGTTCGCCTTCTCGATTTGGATGGCCGTCGATTGCTGGCGGCGAGGCGCAGAAGGTTATTGGATCTGGCTGATCCTCGTGTTCCAGCCGCTCGGCGGGATCGTCTATTTTTTCACGCAATACTGGACGGGATCGCGGCTGGAATACGGACTCTGGCAGCGGCTCATGTCCGGCGGGCGGATTCGCGAGGCAAAGGCGCGGGCGCATCATCTGGATACGTCGGCGGCGTATGAGGAACTCGGCGATCTTTTAGCCGGCTCGGAGAAATGGACGGACGCAGAGGCAACGTATCGCGAGGCGCTCCAGCGGGACGCGGGAAATTTGCACGCGCAAGTGCGGCGCGGCTATGCGCTGCTGGCGCTCGATCGCGCGGAGGAAGCGTGGCCGCTGCTCGGTCCGGCGTATCAGAAAAATCCAGGCTTCGATGACGACAAGCTGATCCGTCATCTCGCGCGCTGCCAGGCCATGCGCGGGAATTTCGTAGATGCGGGAAATCTCTACGAATACTTCCTGCGCCGACACAGCTACACGGAAGTGCAGCTCGAATACGCGGAGGTGCTGCTGAAATCCGGGCAGCGGGAAGAGGGGCGGAAGGCTCTGGAGGAATTGATCCGCGATGCGGAATTCGCGCCGAAATATCAGCGCCGTCGCGATGCACGATGGGTGCGCGAGGCGAAGCGGCTACTGAAAGCGTAGCGCGTTTTAGGCGAAGCGATCGGGCGCGAGGAGCGAGAGGTCGAAAGAGGGACGCTCGCCGTGAAGGATTTCGGCCATCAGTTTTCCGGTGATCGGACCAAGGCTGAGGCCCATCATCGCGTGGCCGGTGGCGGTCGTGAGATTTTCGTAGGCGCGGACGCGACCGAGATAGGGCATGCCGTCCGGCGAGCAAGGGCGCAGGCCGCTCCACGGTTTGATGCCGGCGAAATCTTCGGGCGTGAACTCGGGGAAATAATTCGGCACGGCGTTCACGATGCCGCGGATGCGCGCGGGATTGATCGTTTCGCTGAGGCCCGCGATTTCCATGGTGCCGCCAAAGCGCAGCGTGTCGCCCATCGGCGTGACGGCGACACGAGCCTCGGTGAAAATCGCGCAGTGCTGCGGCAACTGGCGCGGTTTCGGGAGAGTGAGCGAGTAGCCTTTTCCCGCCTGCATCGGGAGCGAGACGCGCAAATCTTTCGCGACCGCGGACGACCACGCGCCGCCGCAGAGCACGTATTCGTCGGCGAAAAAATCGCCCCGGTCCGTGTGGACGGCGTCGAGATGGCGCTTGGTCACGCGGAAGCCGGTGACTTCCGTTTCGTAGGAAAATTTCGCGCCGAGTCGTTCGAGTTCGCGCTCCATCCCGGCCATAAAACGCCCCGGCGAAAGATGACAATCTTGCCGGTAAAGAATCGCGCCCGCGACCTCCATGCGGACGCCGGGTTCGAGTTCGTCGAGCGCGGCGGGATCCAGGACTTCGGCGGGGATGTTTAGCTCGCGCGCGTGCGCGGCCATCTTGGCTTCGTGATCGAGCGTCTGCGCGGTTTTGCAGAGCATGAGCAGCCCGCGTTTCACGAGGCCGAAATCATTTCCCGGCAGCTCCGCGAGTTCCTCGAAACACGCGCGGCTGGCGAAAGACAAATCGCGAATCAGCGGCTCGCATCGCGCGACGTGCGCCGCCGTGGAGGCCCGCCAGAATTTCCAGCCCCACGCGATGAGCGCCGCATCCAGCCTTGGTTTCACGTAAAACGGCGACTCGGGATTCCACATCCATTTCAGCCCCATCGCGACCATGCCCGGCGCGGCGAGCGGCACGAAATGGCTCGGCACGATCATGCCCGCATTTCCAAACGAACAGCCGTCGCGCTGCGCCGGATGGCGGTCGAGGATCGTCACGCGGCATCCGCGTTTCGCGAGGTAATACGCAGTGCTCAGGCCGATGACGCCGGCTCCGATGACGAGGATGTTTTTTGCCATGAACGACGCGCTACGTTGCGACGGAAACGGGCCGCGCGCCAAGCTCCGTTTGCGCGAGCGTTCTTGTGGAGTCTGCACCCTCGCGGCTAACTTTCCCGCGCTTGTCCCCTCCGATGGAATTCCCGTGTCCGAGTTGCCACGCCGCGAAACGGCTGCGGGGCTCGCGCACTTTTGGAAGCGTGACCTGCGCGGCGTGCGGCGCGGCGTGGCGTCCGCGCTTGGAAGTCGGCGGTTACGAGTTGCACGGGCAACTCGCGCGCGGCGGCTTTTCGCTCATTTTTCACGCGAACGATCCGGCGAGCGGTGAGTCGGTAGCGGTGAAAATTTTCGCGCTGCCTTTCGGTTTCACCGCGAATGACACCGAGCGTTTTACCGAAGAAATCCAGATCCTCGCGGCCTACGATCATCCGCATTGGCTGCGTATTTTCGGCGGCGGAGTGGAGGACGATTTCGGGTGGCTCGCGATGGAGTGGTTGCCGGAAGGCTCGCTCGCCCATCGCGGTCGGCTCGCTGAAAATGAGGCGCTGCAGATGGCCGCGCAAATCGCGGACGCACTCGTTGCCGCGCACCAGTGCGGGCTTCAACATCGCAATTTGCAGATCGGCGAATGCCTGCTCGCCGACACGCACACGGTGAAAGTTTCCGGCTTCGCCGAGGCCGCCCTTTATGAGCGTGCGGGGGTGGAAGTGGGGACGGTCTGGGGTCGCCTCTCGTGTACGCCGCCGGAGCGCGTCTTCGAGCAATCGGAGGATTCGCGGAGCGAAATCTACGCGCTCGGCGCGATCGTTTTTCAGTTACTCTCGGGCGAGTTGCCGTTCGATGGCGCGACGGTCCCGGAAGAGTTTCTGGAGCGACTCGATGAGGGCCAGGCGCGCGTGGCGGATTTCAATCCTGAGATCGAGCCTGCGTCAGTCGCGATCATCGACCGCATGCTCGCGATCAAACGACTGGAGCGATTTTTGTCCTGGGAAGTAACGGCGGAAGCCCTCGAAAAACGCCTCAATGAATTCAACCCGACCGAGGCTTCCACGCATCGACGCGCGGCCCCGAAGGCCACCGCACGATCGCGAAAAGCCAGGGCCGGAAAATGCGGAGCACGCGGCGTGTGGATCGCGGTCCTTGTGCTCACTGGGATCGTCGGAATTGCCGGTTGGTTTGGATCGCAATTTTTCCGGAAGAACTCCGCCGACGCCGTTTTGCCGCAGCGGGAAATCACCACCGTTTCCACTCCGACATCGGCACCCGATCCCGCTCTCCCACCGTTCGACTGGAAGGTTTGGAAGACGTTCTTGCTCGAATCTCCAAACCGCCCCGGAACCACTCGCGGCCGCGCACACCCAATCCCCGGCAACGGCGCGCTGCGGCTGAGCGGGAGCAATTCCGGCCTGTCGGGAGGGCACGATGAGAACGTGTTTTTCGCGCGGCAAATGGAAGGCGACTGGACGTTCATCGCGCGGGTGCGCCCGAACAGCGGCCCCGCAGGAATCGTCGCTCGCGACGGCATCGGAAGCGATCGTCCGTGCGTGGGCATTTTCATCACGGCGGACGGAAAACTGAACGCGGTCCTCCGCGCGGAGCCAGCCGCCAAGCTCGCTCCGAGGCCCATCGCCACACCGCCGGGCTCCACGTGGCTGCGGATCGCGCGACGTGGCGCGGCGATGTCCGCCTTTCATTCCGACGATGGAAAACACTGGCGCGAAGCGGCCACGCTCAATGCTCCGGGGCTGCCAGCGAGCGTGCCGATCGGCTTCGTCGTGTGGTCTGGCGTTCCGGAAAAAGAAGCGGAGGCGACGTTTGGTGATGTCCGCCTTGATGCCTTCCACTGATGCGCTTAGAAAAAACGAGCCGAATTTGCGCGGTCAGATCACCTCGCGATACACGTCCGGGTGCGGACGGGAAATCACACGGCATCGACGAGCATGCCTGCTTCGGCGATCACCGCGCGTCCGGCGGCGACCGCTGCTTGGACGGATGAAACGTCGCCCGTCAACGTGCAGAACGCTTTTCCTCCCAGGGCCATCGCGAGACGGACTTCGAGGAGTTGCACGTCCGCAGCTTTTGCCGCGGCGGCGGCGGCTTTGATGAGCGTGGCCACGTTGAAACTCTCGAAAATCCCGAGCGCGCCGCTGGGCTCGACGGGCGTCGTGCGGCCGATGGCATTCAGCACGTCGGGATGAAGATTGGAGATGAAGATGTGGTCGATGAGGCAGCCGCCCGCTGTCTCGTTGCCCGTGGCGATCGCGGTCTCGACGCTCGCGGTGTCGCCAGCGAAGAGGATCAGATATTTGCCGGAGTAAATGGAGCGCGAGAGCATGAGCTTCACGTTGCCCGCTTTGAGCGCGGAATCCGCGACGGAGAATCCGGCGGCGATGCTGGAGAGTTCGATGAGGCCTACAGATTTTTCATTCATACAAAAAGACGAACTCCGAACGTCCAAACCTGAAACCTGACCGCCGGTGTAACGGCGTCCAAATCGGGCATTCGGAGTTGAGGTTTCAGGTTTGGACGTTCGGAGTTCATGCCTTGCTCAGCCTGATACGGTTGTTCGGAATGGCGGTGACTTTCGCGGCAAAAGGCGCATGGATAATTGCGCCAAGCGCATTCGGCACGGGCTCGGAAACGGGCTGACCGGCCTTCACCACCTCGCCGACTTTCACCAGCGGCACCGTCGGGCCGCCCGCGCTTTGTTTCAGGATAAGATTCAGCGTGCGCGTTTCGACGATGCCCGCGCGGAGCGGAGCGGGGCTGTCGTATTGCTCGACGTGCATCTTTTTCATGAGCGATTTGATCGTCGCAAGTCGCGCCACCCGCCGCCGCGATGCACTCGCGAAAACTGATGCCGATCGGCACCGTGAGCGACACCGGTTCGGCCACCGCGCCCGCGATGGTGATCGTCTTGTGCGTGACCGGCTTGCCATCCACCGCCTGCGCAATGTTCACCAGCGTCTCCACATTGCTCACGATCGCGCCCACATGGACCGGCAGCCCGCCCGGCGGAATCAGTTTCCCCGTCACCGTATAGACGAGATCATACTCATCCCCCGCCGGATAAAAATCCCCCAGCAACTGCACCCGCACGCGCGTCCCGCGACACGCTTCTTCGACCGCTTCGACCGCCTTCTTCTTCTTCGCCTTGATCCCAATCACCCCTTCCTGCGCCCCCGTCGCCGCCATGCAAAGCTCCACCCCGCGCACCACACCCGCCGCATAATGCTCCATCACCGCCGCATCCTTGTGGCCGCCTTCGACCCCAGCTTCACATGCGCCGGAAACCCCCACCCCCCGCGCCGCCGTAAAGTCGCGAAGCGTGGCCGCCTGCCACTAACTAGCTAATCACCGCATTCGAAAGAACACGAACGCCCGCAACATTACGGCCACGCGGAGGCATATACTTCACACCGTCGCGAAGCGTAGCCCAAACGTGGCGAAGGGAATCGCAACGCTCTCCCAGCTTCCTGAACCGAGGTCTGTCGGGATATGAGTCTGCATCTCCTGCGGTTCAACAACCGCTAGGCGCGGCGTCACATTTGCGCAGGTGTCCCACAAATGGAAAACGTGATTTGCGCCCTCCAATGCCCGTTCCCACTCATTGCGAGTGAGGTGGATTGAACCCGCGAGCCCCATCGTCGAGGTCTTAACTTCAATCGAAAGCTGCCGGAGATTGTCTGATCCGACAACGGAGAGAACGTCGTAGCCGTCCGCGTTGTTTTCTATCGCGACCCACTCCGGCTTCTGGCCCGTGCGATTCTCCTCGTAGGCCAAGCTCAGCCGCTCGCCGTGCCGCCCGATGGCGGTCAGACGACCGCTCTTCTGCCCGCGCGCTCTCGCTGCGAGTTCATCCCAGAAAGCGACAACGCCGTCGTCTGTGCCGTGGGCCAAGCCTGCCTCAACGAACACTTGGGCGATCTCGCTACCGGCGAACGAGAGAACTCGCGCACGTCCGAATGACGCATTTTGCACCCACGGCGGAAGCACGACATCAATGTAATCGAGCAGCGCATGACGAAGCATCGGCTCGTAACCGACGAGGCTCAGCAGTTGAGAGCCAGAAGGCGTGACGCCGACGGTGCCGTCGTCGTTCGCGCGGATCCACCTGAGCCCCTGCGTCGTCTCGACGACCTTATTTGCCGCAATGCTGCCAAAGTAGGCAAACGAAGCGTGAATTTCTTGGAACGTGAGCGAATTACGGGATGCGATGCCGAGTAAGTCGAAGCACCCCTGCGCGAGACCTGGAGAGAAGGCGATCACGACTCCTCGTCCGAAAGTGACTTCAGCAGGGCTTGGACGTCCTCGGTGCTGAGAGGCCCCATGCCGTAATCCTCAAAATCCTCAATGTCTGTTGGATCGAGAGGAATGGGATCCGGACGCAGAGACGAGTCTTCGAGTGCCTCGGCCATCTGCCCTATCTTGTAGCCGAGTCGCTCCCGCACCGTTTCGTCCACGCTGCCGATGCACTCGACAATCTCGATTGTCGTCTTCTGGTCCTTCGGCAAACCGAACCGATGGATGCGGTCCTCCGATTGCAGGTAGTGAGCCGCGTTAAACGTGCGATCGAGATAGAGCGCATGGTGGCAGACGCGGTGTAGGCTGACGCTTTCGCTCGCGGCGGCACGATTCGCGACCATTACCAGCACGGTGGGATCGTCGTGGAAGAGTTTGATCTTTCCCTCGCGGGTTTCGTCGTCGTCCTCGTTCCCGGCATCGACGCCGCCGTGAATATAGACCGCGCCCGGATCGAGCAGGCGCTCCGCAATGTATTCGACGTTGCGAACGAACGACGACCAGATGAGCACCTTCTCGCCGCTACGGGCGAGCTGCCTCGCTTTCTTCAAGACATACTTCAGCTTTGGTCCTTCTCCCTCAGCCAAGACCGCCGCAAGTAGGTCGGGGTGAGCGAACTCGATGTGCGCCGACAAAAGCGCCGGGTTGGAGACAAATTGCAGGAGCCGGGCCACGGATCGGCCGAGAGAACGGAAGACTTGCTTGTTGCGAATGCTCAGAGCGGTCGCCGCCTCCCGCGCTACCTCAAACTTCATGAGGCGATAGAGTTCCTGCTGCATCGGTGCGAGCGGCAGCTTGGCCAGCAAGCGCGTCACCGGCGGAAGCCCAAGCTCCTTCTTATTCGTTCGCACATAGACCGGGCG
>JANLQB010000215.1:0-1983 GCA_031367565.1 Verrucomicrobiota bacterium | reverse complement strand
CTTCAGCACCGTCGCGAGTTGGGCCGGGTTGTTCACTTCCCAATCCTTCTGCGGTGCGAGACGAAGCCGCGCACCATTCGCGCCGCCGCGCATGTCGGAGCCACGGTAGGAGGACGCCGACGCCCACGCGGTCGAGACGAGTTGCGCAACCGAAAGACCGGAAGCGAGAATCTTACTCTTCAGCGACGCAATGTCCTGCGCGTCGATCAAAGGATGATCGAGCGCGGGAATCGGATCCTGCCAGATCAGCTCTTCCGCTGGCACTTCCGGCCCGAGGTAACGCTCGCGCGGACCCATGTCGCGATGCGTCAGCTTGAACCACGCGCGGGCGAACGCGTCGGCGAACTCGCCCGGATTCGCCATGAAACGCCGCGACATTTTTTCGTAAGCCGGATCGACCCGCAGCGCGATGTCCGAAGTCAGCATCGAAGGCGCGATCCGCTTCGACGTGTCGTGCGCATGCGGCACCGTGCCGTTGCCCGCGCCATTCTTCGGCGTCCATTGCTGCGCCCCCGCTGGGCTCGTCGTGAGTTCCCATTCGTAGCCGAAGAGATGCTCAAAATATTCGTTACTCCACTGCGTCGGCTTGGTCGTCCAAGTGACTTCGAGGCCGCTCGTGATCGCGTCGCCACCTTTGCCCGTGCCAAAAGTGCTCTTCCAGCCCATTCCCTGCTCCTCAAGACCCGCAGCTTCGGGATCGGCCCCCACATTATCCGCCGGACCTGCGCCGTGCGTTTTGCCAAAAGTGTGACCGCCCGCGATGAGCGCCACCGTCTCCTCGTCGTTCATCGCCATGCGGCCGAAAGTGTCGCGGATATCACGCGCCGAAGCCACCGGATCGGGATTGCCGTCCGGACCTTCGGGGTTGACGTAGATCAGCCCCATCTGCACCGCAGCCAGCGGATCTTCCAGATTGCGGCTGTGGATCTTCCCATCCGCGTCGTCATCGGACACGAGCACCGCGCCCTCCTTTTCCACGCCGGCGGAACCGCGAGCGTAGCGTTTGTCGCCGCCCAGCCAGGTGGTCTCGGCGCCCCAGTAAACATCCTGATCCGGCTCCCACGTATCCACGCGACCACCGCCGAAACCGAACGTCTTGAAGCCCATCGTCTCCAGCGCCACGTTGCCCGTGAGGATCATCAGATCGGCCCAGGAAATCTTCCGGCCATACTTCTGTTTGATCGGCCAGAGGAGCCGGCGCGCTTTGTCCAGGCTCACGTTGTCCGGCCAGCTATTGAGCGGCGCAAAACGCTGCTGCCCGCGCCCGCCGCCGCCGCGACCGTCACCCGTGCGATAAGTGCCCGCGCTGTGCCAAGCCATGCGGATGAAAAACGGGCCATAGTGGCCGAAATCCGCCGGCCACCAATCCTGGGAATCGGTCATCACCGCCGCGAGATCCTTTTTCACCGCAGCGAGATCGAGGCTCTTAAACTCCGCCGCATAATCGAAGTCCGCGCCCATCGGATCGGACTTGGTGGAATGCTGGTGCAACAACTCGACCTTGAGGCGGTTTGGCCACCAGTCGCGGTTCGTCGTCCCTCCGCCAGCGGTGTGATTGAAGGGGCATTTGGTTTCAGTGGACATGGATTTCTAATTTGATCGGTTGATGTGAATTCCGTGGGCGAATTGCCAGTGTTCGGCATTCCTACGCCGGTGGTCAACTGCTGGCTGCTCGGATTTTGTTTTTCACGCACCCGCAACGGGCGAACGAGTTTTTGTGAATCATCACCGCGCGTTTCGCGAAATCGCGACGCTGACAAATCTTGCGCCCGACCTCGCCGCACATTCATTCTCTCGCTCGTGAATCTCCTCCCTCGCTCACTCGCCGTCGCCTCGCTCCTCGCCCTCGCGCCACTCGCTCGCGCCGCCGTGGAAGTGAAAGAATTGCCCGATCGCGTCCGCATCGAAATCGGCGGAAAACTTTTTACCGAATTCCGCCACGGCGACGCGGCCCACGTTTACTACTGGCCGCTCATCGGTCCC
>JANLQB010000198.1:0-15773 GCA_031367565.1 Verrucomicrobiota bacterium | reverse complement strand
AACACTATTTTCCGGAAGTGGGTGCTAAAATGAAATTAAAATATTCCAAACCCGGCGATTCATCCAAATGATAATAAACTCTCCCGAGTCAATGCAAGCTGCCGCACTTGGTTGGCAATTGAAATTGCAACCCAATTTTTGTTTGATATTCGTTTGGCATTCGCGCGTTTTGCGTAGTAACCGGACAATTGAAATCGTCCATTTGTAGCAATCCCTCTCGCGGGATCAGAAGAGAAGCGTATTTGGATAAAATAGGCCAGCAAATTGCCCGACCGCCTATTTTTCGATAGGAAGTTTTTTGGGTTTATGTCATCAATTTTTAAATATACCTCATACATGGAAGCGCATTTTGCGTTCGTCAAATCGAGGGGCAGGTGGGGGATAAGTTGAGAAGAGGTTACAACTACGTTACGTTGGGGCGTCTACATCAACTAATCCGTGACGAACAGCGTAGCGCATAATTTGAGAATTATTTTTTAATCCCATTTTTTCAATAACACGCTTTCGGTAAGTAGAAACCGTTTTGACGCTCAATGAAAGTCCTCCCGCAACCTCTTTCACCGTTTTTCCTGCGGCAATCATGCACATCACTTGATACTCGCGATCCGAAAGTTCCTCATGGACGGGACCTTTGCGATCCTCTTGAAGATGATTCGCCAACTTTTCAGCAAGACTCGTGGTGATGTAACGCGACCCTCTGAGTGCGGCTTCGACTCCTATGACCAAATCTTGTCCGGCGCTGTCTTTTCGGATGTAGGCACAGGCACCGAGCTTTATGACTCGGATAGCGAATTGATCTTCGGAATGCATGCTCAAAATTATGACCGGCAGTTCTGGACGCGCTTGTTTGAGGTCCTTTAATGCGTCCAAACCTCCACGACCAGGCATACTTATGTCCAAGAGAACAACGTCCCACTGAGCTTCCCAAACCATTTGGAGAGCCTCTCGTCCATCACTGGCATCACCAAATTCCGCGTGCTTGAAATGCTCTTTCAACACCTGCTTGAGCCCTTGTCGAACGATAAAATGATCGTCAACAATAAGTATCTTTATATTTGTTGCCATAATTATGGTTTTTCTTGGCCAGTTTAAAATTGCGAAGTTTGAAACGTGTCAACTGATCGGGTTAAAGCAGTTATCGGGCAACCTGGGGAAATTTATCACACTTGAGAATTACGACGAATTCTCGCTGCCTTCCATCGGAACTGCACGGATGGGCAATTTCACGGTCACGGTGGTTCCCTGAGCGAGCCCGGATGAGATCTCAACCCGACCACCGAGCGCTTCGGCTCTTTCTCCCATCCCCAAAATTCCGAAACTTTTCGGCTTCGGCGAGGTCGTTACGGCAAAACCGCGGCCATTGTCGGAGACAATCAGCACAAAAGAGTCGCCTTCTTTTTTGAATTTCACTCGAACTCGCGATGCTTGCGCGTGCCTCGCCACATTGGTGAGGATCTCCTGAAAAATGCGGAAAAGGGCGGTAGAGGTATCTTTACAGGGGCATTCGATTGAGTCCGCATCGACCTCACAACGGATGCCGACTCTTCGGGAAAAGCCTTCGGCCTGCCATTCGATCGCAGCACGTAGTCCCAGTTCATCGAGAACCGGAGGCCGCAGGTTGGTCGTGATCCTCCGAACGGTCTGCAGCGTGCCATCCAGCATTCGTTTCATCTGGCCGATTTTCCGAACGACGGGTTCGGCACCGCGCTCCGATAACACTTTCACCATTCGGTTTTCGAGCCATGCCAGATCGATACGGAAAAGTGTAAGAGCCTGCCCAAGTTCATCGTGGATTTCGCGGGCGACACTGATCCGCTCCTCTTCACGCGCCGATTGATTGCGCAAGCCGAGATCCCTCAATTGCCGGCGTGATCTTTCACGCTCCTCTTCGATCACCTTCGACGCGCTAATATCAAATAAGAATCCTCGCGCCCTTCCTCCCTGATCTTGGCGGGGTCCATACCTCACGACCTGCCGGACCCATAAATACTCCCCATTTATCTTCCTCAAACGATACTCAGCATGCACATCCGCTTCCTCGCTCCCGGCCAGATCCAATTCCAACTTCGCTGCGGCATCCCGATCCGCCGGGTGAATGATCGACAACCAGAAACCCGGTGCGGCCCACCCTGCTAAAGGATAGCCAAACAACGATTCCGCTTGGGGTCCCAAATAGGTAAATTGCGCGGTTCGCACATCCATTTCAAAAGGGATCATCCCTGTCGTCTCGGCGAGTTTCCTAAAAAATGCCTCATTGCTCGCAAGCCTGTCCAGCACCGCCCGATGCGCCGTGATATCCGTCGCCACCGCCACGATTTGGTGCGGCTGTCCGGCCGAATCCACCTTAAAAACAGTCTCGCGACTATGCAACCACACCCAATTTCCATCCGCTCCTCTTAAGCGGAACTCCCTTTCCACGACCTGCCCCTCGTGGGCCATTGAGAGGTTTTCAAAAAATGCCGCATGCGCTTCCACTTCATCGGGATGGGCGAGCGCCACGGTGAAAAGCGGGCTCATTTCCACAAGATTCCACGTCGAGTAGCCGAGGATTTTATCTACGAGACCATTCAGGTAAAGGCACCGTCTTTCCACGACATCATACAGATAGAGGATCAGCGGCGAGGCGCTCGCGATTTGTTCGATAAAGTAACGACTCTCCCGCAGGGATTCCTCTGTGTAACGACGATAGGTAACATCCAGCATGAACCCCCCAACAATCATACCCGCCTCCCCCGATGGGATCACACTCAACATATCCCGGACCCAAACGGTCCTCCCATCAGCTCGCAACATCCGGTATTCGCACTCGAAACTCTTCCCCTTTTCCATCGCCTCAGCACGAGTAATCGTCACCCACTCCCGATCTTCCGGATGCAGACGATTCGCCCAAAAACCCTCCTGCATCCACTCATCCAAGGGAAAGCCTAGAAACGGAACCGCTTGCGGCCCCACGTAGAAAAATCGTCCGGTTTTGATATCTGCCTCCCACGGCACTACATTCGTCGTCTCGACCAAAAGCCGGAATTCCTCCTGGTTCTTCTTGAGAGTCAACTCCGCCTTTTTGTGAGCGGAAATATCAATCACACTCCCCTCGAAGTAGAGGGGCGCGCCGTTTTCGTCTTTAACGATTCGCGCAAATTCAGATATCCAAACAATCTTTCCATCGCGCCTTTGGATCTCCGATTCAAAATTCGACACGCTCCCCTCCGTCCGTATTTGGCGCACGAATTCCGCCCGCCGATCGGCCTCGACATAAAGCTGTGTCCTCAGGTCTTTTACGCTCGCCTTCAAATCCTCCGGAGAATCGTATCCGTAGATTCTCGCCAAAGCGGGATTGGTCTCGATCCATTGTCCATCGAGCGTGGTACGGAAGATACCTTCAATCGCGTGATTGAAGGTGTCCCGGTAGCTTTCGAGGGCGATATTTTTCACGTTAAAAGGATCATCGGATCTCCAAAAATTAATATCCTCTTTCCCGAGTTTTAGTTCACGAATCGATGTTTAAAAAATGGACTGGGGCCGACGATGATAAAACCGGCACAGAGTCTGCTATCTCGCTGCTCGCAAACTCGTTTTTCAGTAAGCGGGACCGCATTCTCTGAATGCGCTACGAATCGATCACACACAAGAATGTTTTCCGAGAATCACCCCATGCCGCAGCGGTTCATCAAGCACACCGCCTACATCCGGACGGATACTCGACCTACAGAAAATTCAGACCGTTTTCGGTTGCCCATCTTCCTCGATTTCCCTTAGTATCTGAAGTTGTTGCGTAGCGATAAAAACCGCGTCTAAATACACCACGACTCCGCAAACTGGAAAGATGATTACATATCGCGTCAGGGGCGTTACGGTTTTGCACAGCATCTTGATCGCAGGCGTCGCTGCGGGCCTTTTCTGGCTCTGGATTGCGGCACACTTTTCACTCCGACTGGCAGGCACCCCCGTCACTCACGCCAGATACGCCGTTTACATGGGCGTCATCATGGCCGCTTTGGGATTGGATCTCCTCATTTCAAAAATTCACGACACCGATCTTTTACAACTGGACCTAATCGGCGTCTTGAAACTCTCTTTTCGACAGACACTTACCGTTCTCGTCGTCCTTTTGTTATTTCTCGTTGCGCAAAAAGATACCGCCATCTCCCGCGTTTTCCTTTTCTCCTTCATCCCCGTCCTTTACGGCGCGCTCACCGCGCTAAATCGCACGTTTCCTCGCTTCATCGCGGCGACCCTCTTCGATTCCGGTCGGCGCGAGCATACACTTCTGCTCGGGAGCCCGGCGCACGCCCGGCGGATTATGCCCTGGATTGAAAGCAAGTCGCAATACGGTGTGCATATTGTTGGGCTTGTTTCAGATGAAGCTGCGGTCGACACCGAACTTCCCTGGCCCATCATCGGGAAACCGGAGGATCTCGCACTGCTGACACATCAATCCGCCGCGACCCAGATCATCCTCTTGGAAATGCCCGACGCGATCTCCCATGCTGCGGAAATCGGCGCACAGTGCGAACAGCTTGGCATACGGCTGCTCATCGTCAACGACATCGAAAAACACATTTCCGACAGCTTCAAACGGCCCGTGTTCTTTTTTGAAGATGGTGGCGTCCGCTTCATCAGCCTGCGAGAGGAACCGCTCGAATGCCCGTTCAACCGCATTTTGAAGCGCGCGCTCGATATCGCTGTCTCAGTTCCGGTCGTCTTCTTCATCCTTCCGCCACTGTCGCTTTTCGTGTGGCTCGTCCATCGGTTGCAATCTCCCGGCACGCTGTTTTTCCGCCAACGGCGCACGGGCATTCGCTTCAAGGCGTTCGATATCTATAAATTCCGCACCATGGAAGTCCACAACCCGGATGAGAAAGCTCAGGCGACTGAAATGGACCCGCGCGTCTTCGCTTTCGGGAGATGGCTCAGGCGCTTGAGTCTGGATGAGTTACCCCAGTTCATCAACGTCCTCAAAGGCGAGATGAGCGTCGTCGGGCCCCGCCCGCACATGGTAGAACACGATCTCGAATTTGGGCGGGTCGCCGAGACCTACCGTTTGCGCAGCTTCGTAAAACCAGGCATTACCGGCCTCGCCCAAGTGGAGGGCTTTCGTGGCCAAACCCGGCACCCACAGGACGTTCTGGATCGAGTCCGATGCGACGTCTATTATTTGGAAAATTGGTCACTTGGGATGGACTGGAGGATCATTTTTCGGACCGCGTGGCAAATGCTCCGGCCACCAAAATCTGCCTTCTAGCCACCTGTCGGACATTGCATTGATCCACGAGCGGATCGTTTGCGAGGAGGGAAAATTCGTGCGCGGAGGACGACGGTTGGCTTTCTGGCGACGAGGAGTTGAGCAGTGAGGCGGGCATGCCCAGCCGCCGGTGGCGGCTTTCAGGCCGGCTGGAGCCGCGCGCCGAGGTGGTAAGCCGCTTGAAGTGGGAGGCCAGCGTCATCATCGTCCATTCGCTGCGCACGTTGCCCAAGGCCCCGCAGGCTGAACCGATCGAAGCCCAGCGCCGCCTTGATGATCCCAAAGACCGGTTCGATGGTTTGCTTGCGCAGGGCGTAGAGTTCGCGCCCGGCTTTGGTCGCCAGCCGGTGCGCCATCACCGCGGCGGCGCTGGCTGTGGGCTCGGGGGCGGGTGGGTCGGTCCGTTTTTCGAGCGCCTCGATTCGTCGCCCGTGCGGCTGGCGTCCGGGGGCGACATACACCGTCGGGCCCGTCGCGCCGGCTCCCGACCTCCACGGCAGCTTGTTCGTTGTAAGCTTTGTTCAATGCCCGCGCCGCTGTTGCCAGCGCCCTCCGGCGCTGCCCTTCGGGCAAAGGCTCCGCCCTTTGGCTGTCTCGCTCCGCTCGGCTCATGATGCGACTCTCGGGGGTCGGTGAAGTTGTATCGATCCTTGCTGCGCGGGCCTTCGCGCGGCACCTGCGGGGCGCGGCCTTTGGGCTTTTTACCAGCGGCCTGTTGCTCGTCGCGCCGCTGCTGGTTTCCGGCGCTCTTTGGCCCGCGCCTGGATTGCCGCGGTGGCTTCGCGCAGCTTTTCCATCCGCTGCTGCCGGCGCGCCACCTCCGCGGGCACCGTCAGTCCGTCTTCCAGCAGCGTGCTGTCGGCCTCCTCCGCCTTTGGCAAAAGCTGCGCGATTTGCCGGCACCCTCCGGGCGGCCTGCGGCAGGCTAACTCGCTCCGCTCGGTTCTTCTTCGAGCAACGCCATCTGCGCGCGCGCGTGCTCGTGGCTCACCGCCGAGGAGCCGGAGGGGAATAGTGGGGGTCGGTGGATGGGCGAGCCGCTGTGCTTGCTCGCGTTGGCGAGGATTCGTGATCGGGATGATGATCCGCGCACAGCAGCCGCACCGCCACCTGTTCGTAAGTGTGTTTCTCAATGCCCCGGCTGCTGAAGGTGCCCGTGGCGTATCTGTAGATGAGCAGCCCCAGCATCAGCGCGGGCAGAAACTGCTCGCGGCCGCGGCCGCTGCTCGCCCTCCCGCCCGCCTCCCTATTCCCCTCCTCCTCGGTGGTTGACGCGTGCTGCGCTCAGATTGAGCAACCCCACCGCGTCATCATGAAATGGACGTGGTGATCCTCGGGCCCCCAATCGCGCAGATCGGGCGGCAACAACAGCGGTGTGTCGTGGTCGATGTTCACAAAGCGGGCTGGCATACCTTCCAAACCCGTAACTCATTCCTGCCTTGGGGCGAAGTCCGACAAGCTGCTAGGCAAGCCCCCATAAACGAAAAAAGCGACGCTTTGGAGCGTCGCTTTTTTAGAAACCGATTCCATTGGCGTCCAGCGGACTTTTCAGTCCGCTGGAGCGCCAGAAATGGATTCGGACGAGAACTACTTGATCTCGACGGTACCGCCTGCCGCTTCGACCTTCTTTTTGATTTCTTCGGCTTCTTCCTTGGTCACGCCTTCTTTCAGCGCTTTTGGAGCGCCTTCGACGAGGGCCTTGGCTTCGGCGAGGCCGAGGCCAGAGACGACAGCGCGGACTTCCTTGATGATCGCGATCTTCTTTGCGGCATCAATTGCCTTCAAGATCACGTCGAACGAGGTCTTTTCTTCGACTGGGGCAGCGGCAGCGGCTCCACCGGCTGCGGCAACGGCCACAGGAGCAGCGGCGCTCACGCCCCACTTCTCTTCGAGTTGTTTTACGAGATCAGCGACTTCCAAGACGGTAAGTCCGCTGAGTTGTTCCACGAGTGCGGATGTATCTGCCATAGGTCTGTATTTTTCGGTATCGTCGGCACCCGAAGCATCGGGAAGATTAAGACCGGCCGCTGCCGGTCCGACGAGGAACCATTTGTTAGTTGTTTTTAGTTCGCGACTACCGGTTCCGGAAGCCGAGTTTCATCGCTGGTGGCGCCAGCGGGAAAATTTTAGGTTTAAGCGGCGGGTGCTTTACGTCGCTTCGGTAGGTGGAGCTTCGGCGGCTGGCGCTTCCGCAGGCGCGGCTTCGGCGGCTGGCGTTTCCGCAGGCACGGCTAGAGCTTGTGGGGCGGAAGCGGCATCCTTCTCGGCCTTGGCCTTGAGGAGACGCGCGAGAGAGGACGCGGGTTCGTTGAGCACGCGGACGAGCTTGCTCGCTGGTGCATTGAGGACGCCGAGGAGGGTGGCGAGCAGCACTTCGCGGGAAGGCAGGTCGGCGATCACGCCGATTTGCTCGGCAGAAACGACTGCCTTGTCCACGATGCCGAGCTTGAGCGACGGCTTTTTGAATTCAGCCGAGAAGGTCTTGAGAACCTTCGCCGCAGCGGCAACGTCACGATTTCCCGTGATGATCGCGGACTGGCCCTTCAATTCGCCCAACTCGGGCAGACCGGCGCTGGCAGCAGCGCGCTTCAGAAAGGTGTTTTTGACAACGCTGCAAGTCGCTCCAGCGTTCCAGAGTCGGTTACGGAGTTCGGAGAATTGAGCGACTTTGAGGCCGGTATAATCCGTCACGAACATGAAAGACGCGTCGTTCAACTTGATCTCCAAGTGATCGACGATGGTGGCTTTATCGGGATGCATGATTCAGTTCTCCGTTTAGTTCTTGATGAATGACGAGGCATCGACCTTCAGGCCGGGCAGCATCGTGGCGCTGAGGGTGAGGTTTTCGACGAAGACACCCTTGGCCGTGGCCGGGCGGGATTTAACGACAGCTTCGATAACCGCTGCCCCATTTTCAGTGAGCTGGTCTTCGGCGAAGGAGAACTTGCCAACCGGAACCGCAATGTTGCCGCCCTTATCAAGCTTGAACTCAACGCGACCCGCCTTGACCTCACGCACTGCTTTCGCCGTGTCGTCCGTCACCGTGCCGGTCTTCGGGTTTGGCATCAGACCGCGTGGTCCGAGCACTTTGCCGAGCTTGCGCACTTCAGCCATCGCAGCCGGCGTGGCGACTGCCACGTCGAAATCCTGAAAGCCTTGGTTGCACTTCTCGATCATGTCCTTGTAGCCGACGAATTCCGCACCCGCTTCGCGAGCGGCTTGAGCGGAGGCGCCTTCTGCGAAAACGAGAACGCGAACATTTTTACCGGAACCGTGTGGGAGCGGGCACGTGCCGCGAACCATTTGGTCGGATTGCTTCGGGTCAACTCCCAGGCGGAAGGAAAGCGTGACCGTCTGGTCGAACTTGGTCGGCGGCAGGGATTTTAGAATCTGGACCGCTTCTTTGAGTGAAAGCGCTTTCTTCGATTCGACCTTGGAGGCGGCCGCGCGATAACGTTTGCTGCGATGTTGTGGCATAGGATTTTGCAGTGTTTAACGAGCGCGCCAGGCGGGCTCTCCTGCTATTTTTAAGGGTTACGTTTTTTCCCGCCGCGAGGCAGGGGCGCGAAAACTAGCGGTCCCCTTTGATGTGTCAAAACCTTTTTTCCCGAAGGGGGAAATCCCGCCTTACTGCGGCACGCTTTGGTCGACCTTTCGCCGGAGCAGCGTCTCGCGGGCGGTTTTGACGAGCGCCATCTCTTCCGGCAGCAGCTTCCCAGTTTGCGCGATTTCGATGTATTTCGTCGCCGTCTCTGGTTTTTCACTCTCCACGAGCATCGCCGAAAAATACGCGGCGGCACTGGGGTCATTCAGATTCTGCTCATCCAGCGTCCGCATGAGGGCGATCCCCTCATCCGTCTTGCCGCGGATGTGCAGGGAATACGCGTAAGTGGAAATGATCCCCGGATTTTTCGGCTGCAAGCGATAGACATCCTCGGCAAGCGACAAGGCGCGCTCCACATTCGAATTCAGCAGCAGCGAAAGCAGCACCACATTGTTCAGCGCGATCGGATCCTTCCCGTTGATTTCAAGCATCCGCGTGGACACATTCAACAGACCACGGGTGTTTCCGCTCTCAGTGTAGCTCTTATACAAAGCGTCGATCGCAGGTTTTTGGTCCGTGTTCCGCCGAGCCAGCGTCCACAACACATCTTGCACCTCATTATCCCAGCCCCATTTGGTCGCGTGAGCGGTGAGCATCAGGATCGCATCAGCGCGATTCGCCGTGGCCTTTACCGCCCCGATCCACGAATTTCGCGAAGAAAGCAGGTCGCCACTTTCACGCTGCACGCGGGCCAGGAACGCGAGTCGTAAAAACTCCGCGTATTCCCAATTTCCTTCGCTCACCAAGGCCTTCAGCGACTCCCAATCGTGCAACATCGCGAAGCATTCCCCGAGTGCGGGCGGCACGGGCTGTTTTGTGGCGATCACTTCGGGAAGAGACTTCGCCCACGAGACGGCGACCATGACGAGCGTGTTTTCTCCCATCCAGGTGATGAGTGTCCCGGCGTATTCCGGATTCGTCGCAGCCAATTCCTGCTGCTCAAGGAGATAGGAGTGGAACTCAGGCCGTTGAAAGTTCCGCAGAAGCCCCAGATAGACCATGCGCTCGCCAAAGGTCGCATCCGGCGCACTTTGCACCTGCTTCGCGACTTCGAGCGCTTTGCTCCAGTCCCTTTTACGATACAATAAATCATCCAGTAACGCGCGAGCGGCGACCGGGCGCAAATTCGGATCCGCGATGTATTTTTCAAGGGTTTCGCGAGACTCCTGCTGCTGCTCCGGTTTATCCGAATACAGTCGGACCATCGCTTGGTGAACCCGATACTCCGCGTTTCCAGGCTCCAATCTCAGCGCCTCGGTGAAATGCCTCTCCGCCTCCGGCGCCTCATTCGCCAGCAGCGCCAGCCGTCCTGCGGCGTCGTTGAAAGCCGCCGTCTTTTTCCCCGTTTCATCGACGCGCCCGAGCGCCTGCTCAGCGATCAGCCGTTCGCTGTATCGCAGCGCGCAGTCCGCCCACGCGATGTTGTTTGCGGCTACGCCCGGCTCCAGTTCCGAAAGCATGCGGTGCCAGAAGAGCTCCTCCTTGGTTTTTGCCGACTTCGCCAGCTCCACCATCATGTGGACCACCGTCGCATCGCGCGGATTCAGTTGCAGCGCCCTCCGCGCGGACAGCATTGCCTGCGGATAGTCCTTCTGGTCGATCAACATCCGCGCCCGCGCCACCATCCGGTGCTTCCGAAATTCCCGAAATTGACGCCACCCCACGGCACCCACTCCGGCCAGCAAAGCCAGCATGAGCAGCCGCAACAGCCACCTTTTCAGGTTACTCCCACGATGCGTTTTATGTTTTTCAGAGGGATTACTTCCGGGTGTCTGGGCGGCCATAGTCCCTTTTTGAAAAGGGCGGCGTAAGCAGAAAGGCACATTGCTCCCGATTGCAATCTCTTTCCGGCCCCGCCCGCAATTATCCCAAGCCGACCCGGGTCCTCCCGATCACTGATTTTCCGGCAACGGCGACGGCACGGGCAATCCGTTCGGCCCGACCTGACCGTATGCCTGAAGTTGTTCGGTGTTCAAAACCGCTCCAGTCGCCTTGTCCACGATCGTCGCGTCGTTCAACTCCATCCGGTCATAGAGCAGTTTTCCCTGCACCGTGATCGTCACCCCTTTTTCCAACGCATCCAGCCCGTCCTCAATCCGCGCGGCGTAGCCTTTTTCCAAATTCACGCTGACCTGCACGTTCCGCGATTTTCCCACTCCGTACAGCAGCACGTTCCCGCCCGAAATCCCGTCGAGAATGCCCGTGATCCGCAGCGTCTTATCGGAGAGCCGCTGTCTCGCACGGAATTCATGGTCTTCAAAACGCTGTGTCCACAGGTCACTGACACTAAGGATTTGATCCGGCTTGCCCGCCGCCGACTCGGGATCTTTCGCCCCACTCGCTTTGCGTCGGAGATTGGCGATTTCCGCGCGGAGACGCTCGTTGTCCGCTTTCAAAGAAACCAGCTCCGCCGCATTTCGGTCGCAGCCCGTGACGGCGGACGCCAGCGAGAGCGCGACGACAGCGTGCGTGATCATTTTGCAAAACGTGGGACAAATCACCATCTCGAGAATTCTATAGAAACGGACCCGAAATCCACAGAGCAAATTTTGCGGCCCCCTCACTTCCTTTGCGCAAAAGGTTTTGACGCCTTCGCGGTTGTGCTGTCTTTCCCACTCCCTATGCAGACCCGCCTCCTCCTCGTTCCTGCGATTCTCTCCACTGCTGTAAACATGCTCGCTGCCGCCGAGGCACCGCCCGCACGGCTGAACGCGCGCATCATGCAAATGCCTGCGGTATCGAAAGAGCACATCGCCTTCGTTTACGGCGGCGATCTTTGGCTCGCGCCGAAAAGCGGAGGACTCGGCACGCGGCTCACCTCCTCGCGTGGCACCGAGCAGTTCCCGAAATTTTCGCCCGACGGCTCCGAGATCGCATTCAGCGGGAACTACGAGGGAAACGTGGATGTGTATGTGATGCCCGTTGGCGGCGGCGAGCCGCGCCGCCTCACCCATCACAGCGCGGCGGATCGGTTGCTCGGGTGGTATCCCGATGGGAAATCGCTGCTTTTTCAAAGCGAAATGGTCAGCTTCACGCAGCGCACCGGGCAGTTTTTCAAAGTGTCCGCGCAGGGTGGTTTGCCGGAGCAGCTCCCGATTCCGTATGGCGAATTCGGCGCGATTTCGCCCGATGGAAAACAGCTCGCCTACACGCCGATCTCCACGGATTTCGCGACGTGGAAACGCTACCGCGGGGGCATGGCTCCGGACGTGTGGCTTTTCGATTTGGAAAAAGGCAGCGCCTTCAACGTGACGAACGACGACGCGAACGACTCGCAGCCAATGTGGCACGGCTCGACGCTCTATTTCCTCTCCGACCGCAACACCAAAAAACGCGCGAATATCTGGGCCTACGACACCGCCAGCAAACAGATCCGCGAAGTCACGCACTACACGGACTACGACGTGCATTTCCCGAGCATCGGCCCAGACGCGATCGTCTTTGAAAACGCGGGCCAACTCCGTCTGCTCGACCTCGCGAACGAGCAAGTGCGCGAGGTCGAAATCAAAGTCATCACCGACCGGTCCACGCTGCGCCCTCGCGTCGAAAACGTCGGCAACACCATCCAAAACGCGACCATTTCCCCCACCGGAAAACGCGTCCTCTTCGAGGCGCGCGGCGAGATTTTCAGCGTGCCCGCCGAGAACGGCGTCATCCGCGATCTCACGGAATCCAGCGGCGTCGCCGAGCGATTCCCCGCGTGGTCGCCCGATGGAAAATGGATCGCCTATTTCTCCGATCGCACCGGCGAATACGAACTCACGCTGCGCCCCGCCGACGGCAAAGACACCGAGCAAACCATCACTCAGCTCGGAGCCGGTTATCGCTACCAACCTTACTGGTCGCCCGACTCGAAAAAGATCGCCTTCATCGACTCGTCGATGGCCGTCCATCTCACCGACGTGGAGAAAAAAAAGGACGCCATCATCGACCGCGAAAAATGGCTCTACCAAGGCGACCTCAACAGTTTCGCCGTGAATTGGAGCGCCGACAGCCGCTGGATCACCTTCGCGCACGACCTCGAAAACCAGCACACCTGCATCGCCATCTACGACACGCAGGAGCGCAAGCTTCACGAAGTCACGAACGGTTTCTTCGACGACGACCTGCCCGTCTTCGACCCCGAGGGAAAGTATCTCTACTACCGCACGAAACGCTGGTTCGACCCGATCTACAGCGAGCACGAGCCGACGTGGATTTACGCCGGTGGCCACGCGCTCGTCGCCGTCCCACTCCGCAACGACATCCCCTCGCCGCTCGCCCCGCGCAACGACGAAGAGCCCACGCCCGCGCCGGAAAAAAAGGAGGAAAAGAAGCCCGACCCAAAACCGACCGAAGATAAAAAACCCGACGAAAAAAAGGCCACCGAACAGAAACCCGACGACCAGAAAGCCGAAGTCGCCGTCAAAGAACAAAAGCCCGTCGTCGCGCTCAAAGCTCCCGACGTAAAGCCGCCGGACGCCGATAAAAAAACCGACGACAAAAAACCGAAACCCATCGGCATCGACCTTGAAAATTTCGAGGCCCGCGCCGTCTCCCTGCCGCCGAGCGGCCCGCGCTTTGGCAACCTCGTCGCCGTCCCCGGAAAGCTCATCTTTTCCCGCTCGCCCCAGCGCGGCTCCAGCGGCCCGACCCCGCTCAATTTTTACGATTTTGAAAAGCGGGAGGAGAAACAAATCATGGATGATGTCGGCGGCATCGAGCTTTCCGGCGATGGCAAAAAGCTGCTCGTCGCGCGCGGCGGCGCGTGGGGCATCATCAATCCCGTCGAAGGCCAGAAGATCGCCAAATCCCTCCCCGGCGCGCCGCTCGAAATGACCGTCGATCCCACCCAGGAATGGCGGCAGCTCTTTAACGACGCCTGGCGCATTGAGCGCGACTTTTTCTACGATCCGCACCTGCACCTCGTCCCGTGGCAGCAGATGCGCGAACGCTACGGCGCGCTCCTTGAAAACTGCGGCACGCGCCACGACGTGAACTACGTCATCGGCGAACTCATCGCCGAGCTGAACGTCTCGCACGCCTACCGCAGCGGCGGCGAACTCGAAGGCGCATCCACCCGCAACGTCGGCTACCTCGGCTGCGATTTCGCGCTCGATCAGGGCGCGTATAAAATCGCCAAAATCCTCGAAGTCGCCCCGTGGGAATACACCCTGCGCCCGCCGCTCAAGCAGCCCGGTTTGAAAGTGAAAGAAGGCGACTGGCTCCTCGCCGTCAACGGCCGCCCCATCGACACCACGCAAGATCCGTGGGCCGCCTTCCAGGGCCTCGCCGACAAGCCCGTCTCGCTCACCATCAACGACAAACCCAACCTCGAAGGCGCGCACGAAATCCTCGTCCAAACCATCGCCAGCGAGCAATGGCTTCGCCAATACGCGTGGATGGAAAAAAACCGTCGGGCCGTCGATGAAGCCAGCGGCGGAAAGATCGGCTACATCTACGTCCGCGACACCGGCCAGGACGGCCAGAACGAACTGTACCGCCAGTTCCGCGCGCAGTTTTCAAAACCGGCGCTCATCATCGACGAACGCTGGAACGCCGGCGGCCAAATCCCCGACCGCTTCATCGAGCTCCTCGGGCGAAAAGTGACGAACTACTGGGCCGTCCGCGACGGCCAGGAATGGCAGACGCCCACCATCGCCCACCGCGGCCCCAAAGCCATCCTCGCCAACGGCTGGAGCGGCTCTGGCGGCGACTGCTTCCCGTGGCTCTTCCGCCAGGCCGGCCTCGGCCCCATCATCGGCACCCGCACCTGGGGCGGCCTCATCGGCATGACGGGCGCCCCCTCCCTCATCGACGGCGGCAAAGTCACCGTCCCCACCTTCAGCATCTACGACACCGCCGGGAAATGGGTCATCGAAGGCCACGGCGTCGATCCCGACATCACCGTCCTCGACGACCCCGCCGAGATGGCCAAAGGCCGCGACCCCCAGCTCGAACGCGCCATCGAGGAGATGAAAAAAGCCCTCGAAACCAATCCCCCCCGCCCCGCCAAGCCCACGTATCCAAACCGCGCGGGGATTTAGCGCGGGCAATCATTCGTCATAGTGCATCAGGATATTAGTTAGCCCGGCAGCCGCGCACGCCTTGTAAATGTGGGTAGTAGGGCCGGCACCATCGTCGCAGGTAATGCTGATCGGCGGTTGAGAATTTTTGGCCGCGAGCTTCGTTAGCGCATCGCGCAATCCAGCGGCCTTAACCAGCTTGCGACCAACTATAATGGTTCCATTCGCTTTGAGCCGAATGGTGACAAGATTTGAGTCTGGTGCCGGGGGCGTGCCAAATTGTTTAGGGTTGTTCCGGTAGTGCCGCCAAGTTTGCGCCACGAATTCGCGAATCGCGGCCTGCCGCTCAGGTGTCTCTTTGACAATCCAACGCATCGGCTCGGCTGCAGAAAGGAGCGTATAAGTCGCGGACGGACTGAAGGAGCCTCGCGAAACCGGTGTCTTAAGGTCGGGATTGGAATAGTAGAGAAAGCGCGGCGGCACTCTGTATTCCTCGGTCACGAGGGTCTCGAGGGGAGGCTCAGAGACCGATGTATGAACAATGAAAAAGAACATTACCAACGGCAAAGCTGTCTTGAATAACGTCATCATGGAAACGACGTAAAAGCGCCCAACATATTGTTCAACCGACTCACCCCCGCATCTTCCGGGGCTGGCGTCTTTGTAGCAAGGCACAAAGCGGCGGGCGGCGGGGCTGGGTTTTGCGGTTGGAGCGTCATCCCTCCAAGGAGGAGCTAGGTCGCTCTGGCGCGCAGCGACCTCCCTCCGCGCTGAAGGGACGTTCCTTTTACTCAGAGCGACCTCCCTCCGGACTGGAGGGGCGTGCCTTTGGACTGGAGAGAAGTCGCTCCGGCTAAGAGGGAGGTGTCATTTTCCCCGCCGAACGTTCCTTTTTCCCAGTAACAGCCACCCAAGAACCCCA
>JANLQB010000137.1:0-2758 GCA_031367565.1 Verrucomicrobiota bacterium | reverse complement strand
TTATCGCCGACGATCATGACATCGTCCGACGCGGGCTCCGGTCTCTGTTGGAATCTGAGTGGGGTTGGGAGATTTGTGGGGAGGCGACAAACGGAAGGGATGCGGTGAGCATGGCGGCGGATTTAAAGCCGGACGTGGTCGTGCTCGATGTGACGATGCCGCAACTCAATGGGGTGGAGGCGACGCGGCAGATCAAGCTGGCACGGCCCGAGACGGAGGTGCTCGCTTTCACGGGGACGGAAAGTGAGTTGCTCGTGCATCAACTCTTCGCCGCTGGCGCGCGGGCTTGCGTGCTGAAAAGTGATGCGGGAGAGCAGATCATTCCCGCAATTAAATCGCTCTGTCTGCACCAGCCTTACCTCGCTTCGCGCACGTCGCAGTTGGTTTTCGACAAATATTTGCAGGGTGGACTCCAGTCGGAGCACGAAGCGCCCGGCGGACTCACCGCGCGCGAGCGCGAAACGGTACAGCTTTTGGCCGAAGGCAAGAGCAACAAGGAGGTCGCGTCGGCTCTCGGGATTAGCGTGAAAACGGTCGAGTCGCATCGCGCGGCGATCATGCGGAAGTTGGGGTTGGATGCCTTCAGCGAACTGGTGCGTTACGCGGTGCGAAACCACATCGTCGATATGTAGTTCGCCGACTCGCGAATTCAATCACGCGAGCGCGCCCTTGAGCTTTGGGCGATCCGGGCGCAAAGTCCCGGCCCTTTCCCAAAATGCTCACTATTCGCGATCTCAGAAAATCCGTCGGCGGCCGCACCCTATTCGAGGGCGCGTCGATGACGGTGAACTACGGCGAACGCGTCGCGCTCGTCGGCCCGAACGGCGCGGGAAAATCCACGCTCTTCTCGATCATCCTGCGCAAGGACGAGCCCGACTCCGGCACGGTCGAGCGCGATGAATGGACGATGGTCGGCTATCTTCCGCAGGAAGCCGAAGCGGTGGGCGATGAGACGGTGATGGATGTGGCGACGGGCCGCGCGGACGAAATTCCCGCGCTCGAAAAGCGGCTGCACGAACTCGAAAAACTCGGCACCGTGGACACGCCCGAATATCTCGAAGCACATGCGAAGCACGAGGCGCTGAGCAATCCCGAGGTCGATGCGAAGGCGAAGAAAATCCTGCGCGGGCTCGGCTATCGCGATACGGATTTCGATCGCAAGGCGCGTGAGCTGAGCGGCGGTTGGGTGATGCGTGCGCACCTCGCGCGGCTGCTCGTCATGGAGCCTGATCTGCTGCTGCTCGATGAGCCGACGAACCATCTCGACCTG
The DNA here is from genome assembly GCA_031367565.1 of Verrucomicrobiota bacterium. Classification (GTDB taxonomy): domain Bacteria; phylum Verrucomicrobiota; class Verrucomicrobiia; order Chthoniobacterales; family Chthoniobacteraceae; genus JANLQB01. Next base: position 1,488 of record JANLQB010000137.1, on the reverse strand, counting down.
CTCTCGTTGCTCTGGCTCCAGCAGTATTTGAAGACCTACTCCGGCGCGGTGCTCATGATCTCGCACGACTGGCAGTTCATGGATGAGATCGTGGAAAGCGTTCACGAAATCTGTGACCGCGAGCTCGACAGCTACGCGGGCAATTACTCCGCGTTCCTCGTCCAAAAGGAGGCGAAGTACGAGCAGCAGAATGCTGCTTACAAAAATCAACAAAAGGAAATCGCCGCGCTGCGCGAGTTCTATGATCGCTTCCGGCAAGTCGCGTCCAAGGCTTCCCAAGCGATGAGCAAGCTGAAGCAGATCGAGCGCATGGAGCTGATCGAAAAACCGGTGCCGCCGCGTAAACCGTTTCGCTTCCAAATCCCGCAGCCACCGCGCGGCGGCTCGCGTGCGCTTACGCTCACCGGCATCCACATGGCCTACGGCGAGACGAAGGTTTACAGCGGTCTCGATCTCGAAGTGGATCGCGGCGAGCGCACCGTGCTCGTCGGGCCGAACGGCTCGGGGAAATCCACGCTGCTGAAGATCCTCGCGAAGGTCGTGGAGTTTCAAAAAGGCGAACGCAAGGAAGGGCTCAACGCGAAGATCGGTTACTTCAGCCAGCATCGCGCGGACACGCTCGATCCAAATAAGACCGTGCTCCAGGAAGTGATGGAGGCCGCGCCGACGCTCGTGGAAAACGAAGCGCGCGGCATTCTCGGTTCATTCCTTTTTCGCAAAGAGGAAATCTACAAAAAAACCGACATCCTGAGCGGTGGCGAAAAGAGTCGCCTGAACCTCATCAAATTCCTCGTCGATCCCCCGAACATCCTGCTCATGGATGAGCCGACGACGCACCTCGACATCCACGCCGTCGAATCCCTCAGCCTCGCGCTCGGTAGCTACGAAGGCACGCTCGTCTTCATCTCGCATGACGTGCATTTCATCCGAAAACTCGCGACGAAAGTGCTCCACGTCAGCAACGGCAAAGTGATGCCGTATCCGGGTGGTTACGATTATTTCCTGGAAAAGACGGGCTCGCTCACCGACGAGCGCGGCGCGTTGACCGCGAAGTAAAAGCGGGCGGATTACTTCGCGGCTTTCAGCGAGAAGAGGTACTCGACGAGATTGACGAGGTCGTCTTGCGAGAGTGCTTGGTTCAAGCCGCTCGGCATCATCGACGTGGTCAGCTTCTCGCGTTTCGTGATCTGCTTTTTGTCGAATTTGTTGCTCGCGCCTCCAGGTAGCGCGAGGACGACTTCCTCCGCTGTTTCGCTGCGGACGATACCGAGTCCGACGCCGCCATCTTTGAGCGTGAGCTGGGTCGTTTCAAAGCCCATGCTCAAGCCGCTGTTGGGATTGATGATGGATTCGTAGAGCTGTTCCTTCGGAAGTTTCGAGCCGATCTCGGTGAGGGCAGGGGCGAAGTTCACGCCCTTATTGCCGACCTGATGGCAGATGACGCACGAGCTTTCCGCGCGCTCGAAAATGGCGCGGCCTTTTTCCACA
>JANLQB010000066.1:0-4149 GCA_031367565.1 Verrucomicrobiota bacterium | reverse complement strand
TCATGCGAAGCGTCGGCAGTAAAGCGCGCGGCTTGCTGGAAGCTGGTTTGCAGGCGGTCCATCATGCCGTTCAGCACGGAAATGAGCTGGGAAAATTCGCGGTCGTCGCGCGCCCCGGACGGGATGCGCAGATCGAGATCGCTCGCGGTGAGATGGCGCGCCGTTGCGACGATGCGATCAAGCGGACGCATCGCGCGCGCCGACATCCACCACGCGCCGAGCCCCGCGATCATCAGCCCGATCGCGCCCGCCGCGGCATACCACCAAGCCGTGCGGCGCACCTCCGAGTGGAAATCGTGGAGCGACCTGCCGGCGAAGACGGTGAAGCGCGGATTGCTCAGCGCGCCGAAACGCCAGCCACCGTCGATGGCGGCAACGGTGAAAAACACGGGATCGCGGATTTCCGACATGACTTGGCGGCGAGGCACACCATCGCCTCCGCGTGGCGGCGGCGGCTCGCGGCCGGGCGGGCCATTGCGATCCGGCGGACCCTCTCGATCCGGCGGCCCATCGCGACCCGGCGGACGGAAGCCATGTCTTTTCAGCTCGACGACGGCGGCTTCGATCAAGGCGGGACTCGGCAGGTTTTCGAGAAACGGCTGCGGATTTTTCGAGAGCGCGGGATGGCTCGTGAAGATGACGCGCCCGCTTTCCTCGTTCGCGATTACGACTATCGCCACCGGGGTGCCCTGCATGGCTTCTGTGAATTCGGCGGCAGTCGTGCGCGGAGTGAGACGCGTCCAGATGCGCCGCGCGGACTCCGTGATTCGAAAATCGAGATCTCGCGCGAGCTGCTGCCGCGCATACCACCAGGATGCCGTGCCGAAAGCCGCGAGCACCACGCCCGCCACGAGCATCGTCTGCACGGCCAGGCGCGTGCGGAAGCTGTGGCGCGCGTTCATTTCCCGTCGAGCACGTAGCCCGCATTGCGCACGGTGCGCAGGAGCTTTGGCTCGCGGTCCTTGTCGATCTTCGCGCGCAGGCGCTGCATGTACACTTCCACGAGATTGCTCTCCAAATCCATGTCGTAGCCCCAGACGTGTTCGTAAATCTGCACGCGCCCAAAGACGCGGCCCGGCGAGCGCATAAGAAATTCGAGCAGCTCAAACTCGCGCGTCGTGAACACGATTTCCTCGCCTCCACGCGTCACTTTTCGCGCGAGCAAATCCATCGCGAGATCGGCCACGCGCAGCAAATGCGCAGGCTCGCCCGCCTTCCGGCGCACGACCGTCCGCAAACGCGCGGCGAGTTCTTCGACGAAGAAGGGCTTGGTGAGATAATCGTCCGCGCCGAGATCCAGTCCTTCGAGTTTCTCCGGCAAAGTCGCGCGCGCGGTGAGCAGGATCACCGGCACCGTATTCCGCCGCTCGCGCAGCCCGCGCAAAATGCTCAGGCCGTCGCGTCCCGGCAGCATGATGTCGAGCACGAGCGCATCGTACGGCGTCTCGGTCGCCCGGCGAAAAGCCTCATCGCCATCGCCCACGGCTTCGACGGAAATACCGAGTTCTTCCAGCCCTTTTTTGGCAAAGGAGCGGAGCTTGGCTTGATCTTCGACGAGCAGAATTCGCACAGCGGCAACCCTAGCGAAACTCGCGTGCAACGGGAGCAGATAAACGGAGTTTTATGCGGACGACGCGCTGCCATTTATCCGCACCGTGTTCATCAGCCACATGAAAGCCATGCGTTCCTCCCTCTGCAAAATCGCCGTGCTTCTGCTCGCACTCATCCCGGTCGCGCGCGGGGCGGATAACATCCCGCTCATCATCGCGGACATCGAGGAGTAGACAATTTTCCTCTCACCGCGTTAAAGGCGAGCGGCATCCTGTTTCGCAAGGCCTATGCGCACCCCACGTGTTCGCCATCGCGCGCGGCGATGCTCACCGGGCGACATTTATGGATGAAGCCGCGACTGCTGCGTTGACCGATCCGGCGGCGGAACTGGCATCAAGCCACCGCGGCGACGCGGCGGAGTTTGCCGATCACTTGCGGGATGATGTCCAGCGCCTTGGCGACTTCTTCGCGCGTGTTAAAGCGTGAGAAGGAGAAGCGCAGGCTGGCGCGGGCGCGATCGTCGGAGAAGCCCATCGCTTTCAGGACGTGCGAGGCGTGGACGGAGCCGGTGGTGCAGGCGGAGCCGGATGAGCAACAGATGCCGTGTTGATCGAGGAGCATCAGGACGCCTTCGGAGTCGATGCCGTCAAAAGCGAGGTTGCTCGTGTTCGGGAGGCGGCTGGCGATGTCGCCGTTGACCTGAGTTCCTTCGACGCGCGAGAGCAGACTGGCTTCAAATTCATCGCGCAAGCCGCGCACTTCCGTGGCTTCGTGCTCCATGAATTCGCCGGCGACTTCGCACGCTTTGCCGAGGCCGATGATGGACGTGACGTTTTCCGTGCCGGCGCGTTTGCCGTTTTCCTGGCCGCCGCCGATGAGATACGGCGCGAACTTCGTCCGCCGGTTGGCGTAGAGCACGCCGACGCCTTTTGGGCAGTGCAGTTTGTGGCCGGAGAGGGAGAGGAAATTGATCTTCGCGTCCGCAAGGTTGATCGGGATTTTGCCGATGGCCTGTACGGCGTCGGTATGGAAGAGCGCGCCTTTTTTGCGGACGATTTCGGCGATTTCTTCGACGGGAAAAATGACGCCGGTTTCGTTGTTCGCCCACATCACGGAGACGAGCGCGGTGTCGGGGCGGAGGGCGCGTTCGAGTTCGGCGAGGTCGATCTGGCCGCGTTCATCGACGCCGAGCCACGTCACTTCGGTGCCGCGTTTCGCGAGGGTTTCGCAGTGTTTCAGCGTGGCGGAATGTTCGACGCGCGTGGTGACGATGTGCTGCCGGTCGCGATCCATGAGGAGCGCGGAATTGATCGCGGCGTTCGTGGACTCGGTGCCGCAGCTCGTGAAGATGATCTCCGACGGCTCGCATCCGAGGAGCGCGGCCACCCGCTCGCGGGCGAGATCGAGTGCTTTTCCGACCTGCTTTCCGAAACGGTATCCGCTCGAAGGATTGCCGTAAAACTCGGTAAGGAACGGCATGATTTCCTCGACCACGGCGGGATCGACGCGAGTCGTCGCGTTGTTATCGAGGTAGATGAGGTCGCTGGCGTGCATTTTTGGAGAAAGGCGCGGAGATTAACGCAGCGGCCCGGCGGGTGCCAACGGAAGTTTGTGTCACACGACGACGGTGCAAAACTCCGCTCAGATCTTCCATCCCGCGCGACGCGATCCGAATTCGCTGATCTCGCCGGTGCTCTTTTTTGAGATGTAGATGACGATGCCGATGATGCTGAAAAAGGTGGCGCTGAAGACGACGGCGACGAACCAGCTTGGGATCGACGGTTTCACACCGAGGGCGGCGTAGAATGTGGCGAACGAGGTGATGTGCGGGTCGGCGTGAAGGAAAATTTTGGTGATCCACGCGACCATGACGATGAGAAAGATGAAGGCGTAGTTGCGCTTGAGGCGGCGTCCGACGGCTTCGAAGCGGCCGATCTTAAACGATGGGAGGAGCAGGTCTTCGCACATCAGTTTTTTCCAATCACCCTGAAGGAGCGTGGTGTTTTGCGCGACGATGGGGACAAGGAAATGCGCCTCAAGCATGCGGACGCGCGCGCGGAAGGCGTCGTAGAAACGGTAGCGCCGGGCCTCGATCCAGAGCAGCACCCAGACGACGGCGATGTTGAAAAAGAAGATGAGATGCGGGACTTCGCGGAAGGAAAACGCGACGGTAAAAATCGAGGACGTGACGGTGATGGCCCAGCTCGTGGTGATGTCGAGCCGCTGCCGCCAGACCATGATGCGCCCGAGTTCGCCACGGTAAAAATGCGACATCGCGGTGATGTAACTGGCGTCCAGCGGAGCTGGATTGGCGGGACTTTCAGCGCCGGGCATTTTTCGGAAAAGCCCTCCGGCTTACTCGCGATCCTTTTTGATCAGCGCCTCGCGCGCTTTTTCCACACGCGCGCGCTCTTTCGCTGTGAGGCTGGCCATGCCGGTGCGCGCGATTTTATCGAGGAGAGGGTCGATGGATTCGATTTCATCGGCTTCCTCGATCTCGCGCCGCGCGTTGGCGGGCCTTGGGACGATGCGGAGTTTGGGGCCGCGATTGAAGCCGGGGATTTTGATCTTCGGCAAATCGAAGCGGCCTTGCGCGTG
>JANLQB010000057.1:0-3026 GCA_031367565.1 Verrucomicrobiota bacterium | reverse complement strand
CACCGTCCAAGCGACGAGCGCGCCTTCGGCCAGATTGCTGGCGACGAGCGTCTGCCGCACCCGGCGGATGGTGCCGGCAGCGAGCATCGTCTTGATGCGGTCGAGCACGGTCTCCAGCGGCAGGCCGGATTTTTCCGCGATATCGACGAATGGCTCGCGGACGAAGCCCTGAATCTTGTCCTCGGAGACTGCGAGGATTTGGGAATTGATGGGGTCGGTGTGCTCGATAGACATGGAGTGCCAAGCTAAACCGCGATCAGCGTGGCTCGCTAGACGTTTCCTGCGACAAATGCCGCGGGAATGGTCGTGCGGAAGCGGTGATACAGCCGGCGTGCAGAGGCCGGGCGATTCACGCAGATTAGGCACTGCTGCTCCTTTCACCCACGCCCCATCGCCCGAACATGAAACCACTGCGCAGGAACACGAACGACACCCTCCGACTCCTCGCGCGCGGCATCTCCATCATCGTCGCCGTGCTCCTCGTCGCCGCGTTGCACCTGGGTCAGGAAGTGTTCGTCCCGCTCGTCCTCGCGGGTCTGTTTTGTTTCCTGCTTTCGCCCATCGTGAATCGCCTCGAACGCTGGCACATCAGCCGCATCCCCGCCGTGCTTCTCACGACGGCGCTCGCCTTTTCCATCGTCGGCGCGGTCGCCTATATCGTGGCCGGACAGCTCATCGACCTCGCTTACAAGCTGCCGTCATATCAGGACAATATGCGGACGAAAATCGCGAGCTTCCACGTGCCGAGCACGGGTCCGTGGAGCGATGTTTCCAAGACATTCAACGAGCTGCGCAATGAAGCGCTGAAGGATGAAGGCGAGGGTGCCAAACCATCCGCCGGCGCGGTTGTGGATGATGGCGCGATAAAGCCACGCGCGGTCCCGGTCGAAGTCGTGAATCCCACGAACACCTTCACCAAGTTCGCGGAAAAGATCGCCGCCCCGGTGCTCGGCCCGATCTGCACGGCGGCCATCGTCATCGTGTTCGTCATTTTCATGCTCATCAAAAAGGAGGATCTGCGAAATCGTGTGATCCATCTCGTGGGCCGCTCACGCATCAGCCAGACGACATGCACGATGGAGGAAGCGGGCGACCGCGTGAGCCGCTATCTGCTCATGCAGTTCATCGTGAATGTCACGTATGCCATCCCGATCGCGCTCGGGCTCATGTGGATCGGCGTCCCAAATGCGCTGCTCTGGGGTGTGCTCATCGCGGTGCTCCGTTTCATCCCGTATCTCGGTCTGTGGATCGGCGCGTTCTTCCCGCTCGTGCTCTCGCTCGCGGTGTCGGATTCGTGGATGATGCCGCTTTTCATCATCGCGCTTTTTCTCGTCGTGGAGCTCATCAGCAACAACGTCATCGAGCCGTGGCTTTACGGCTCCAGCACCGGGCTTTCACCCTTCGCTATCCTCGTTGCCACGATCTTGTGGACGTGGCTCTGGGGCGCGGTCGGCCTGCTCCTCGCCACGCCGCTCACCGTCTGCCTCGTCGTGCTCGGAAAGCACGTCCCGTCGCTCTCGTTTCTCGATGTCCTGCTCGGCGACGAACCCTCGCTTCCCGCGCCAGATCGTTACTATCAGCGACTCCTCGCGCGCGATGAGTTGGAAGCCGAGAAAGTGCTCGCCGAATATGAAAAGGCGCACTCCTTCGAGCGCGTGCTCGCCGATGTGCTTGCCGCCGCCGTCATGTCCGGCGAGGCGGATCTGGAAGAAGGCGTGCTCGCGCCCGAGCTGTATTCGTCCGTGCTCGCCAGCATCCGCAAACACGCGGTGCGCGCAGAGTTGCGCGCCGCGCCGGTCGAGCCGGACACCGCGCCGCCGGACGTGCTCATCATTCCCGCAGAAGACGAAGGAGACGAAGTCATCGGCATCATCCTCGGCGAACTCCTCGGCGCGCAAGTGCGGACGCGTGTGACTTCGTGGCAAATCCTCACGAACGAAAAAGCGGAACTCGCGATCAACAGCGGCTCGCCCGTCGTCTGCATTTCGGACACCTCGCGCGACGATGCACCGCGCGCGCGTTTCCTCGGTCGCCGCCTTCGCACGCGGCAGTGCGCGGCCTTTGTCGTCACTGGCCTGTGGAGTGCCGATGACGAGGAAACAAACCTCGCCGCGCTCGCGGAAAAATTCAGCGCGGACCAGGTGGCGACCAATCTCCTCGTCGCGCGCGAAGCGCTGCGCGGCTGGGCGGTGCCATCGGCAGCGCCGGCGCCGGCGCCGCCTGCCCCGGTCGTCTGAATGAAATAGGCGCGCCTGCGGGGCGCGATCGGATACAGCCACCCTTCGACGCGCCTCCGATGCATCAGTATGAAAAGCATCCCGACCCTCATCCTCCTCGCCACTTTCACCTTCACCGCCTGCGATTCGAAGGAGGATAAAGCGCGCAAGGCTTCCCTCGAAAATCGCGCGGACAGTATGGAAGACGCGGCGAAAGACACGAAGAAAGCCGCTGAACGCGCGGCCGAAACGACCGAAGATTCCAAAAAACAACTCGATCGCAAAGCCGAAGCCATCCGCATCGAAGGCAAGCGCGAAGCCGATGCGCTCAAAGACGCGGCCAAAGAAACCCGCGACCAAAAATGACCTTTACCGTTTCCACCAACCTCTGACGCCACCGCCATGCCGACTCCCACTCCTCCTTCCAATCCACCTCTCGAACTTCACCCGGACCCGATCACCGGCGAACCGGGCTCGCATCCCGTGGCCACCGGAGTCGGTGCGGCCGCAGGCGGCGCCGCTGGGGCCGCAGTCGGCATGATCGGTGGCCCGCTGGGCATCGCCGTCGGCGCCGTCGTCGGCGCATTCGCGGGCGGACTTGCGGGAAAAGAAATCGCGGAATCCATCGACCCGAGCGCCGAAGACGCCTTCTGGCGGGAGCATCACCGCGATCAAAGTTACGCCACAGGCGAGCAGCCTTTCGATGCGTTCGCGCCCGCTTACCGCGCCGGCTACACGGGCTTCCGCGAAGGCCAGACCTTTGACGAACGCGAGGCCGATCTCCGCATGGAATACGAAGGCGGACCGCAA
>JANLQB010000008.1:0-3341 GCA_031367565.1 Verrucomicrobiota bacterium | reverse complement strand
CTCCAAATGCGAAGGCCCGCCCGCCATGCAAAGGTAAATCACCCGCTTCGCCTTCGGCGCGAGATGCAGCGGATTCACCATCCCGCGCCATTTCTCCTCCGCGCGCAAAAGCGAGGGATTCAGCAACGAAGCAAACGCCAGTGCGCCAAGTCCGCGTGATCCGTCGCCGAGGAAAGTGCGTCGCGTCATCTGCTGTGCGGCGAATTGCGAGAGGTCGTTCATAGAAGAAAGCGCGCTCCCCGGAATTTCCTACGAACGCGTGATTGTTTCATGGAGGTTCAAGATCACGCGCGCCACGCTCGTCCAAGCGACGTCTGCATGGTCGGCGGAATGTTTTTCAAAAAGCGCGCCGATCGTTGCCGCTTCATCCGCGCGCGGTTCCCGCCCGAGTGCCTGCTTAAAGGCCCACGCGATTCGCTGGCCGGTGTCGCCATTACACTCGCGGACGATGCGCGAGGCGAAGGCGCGGGCGGCTTCCACGTAGGTCGGATCGTTGAGCAACGCGAGAGCCTGTTGGGGGATGTTGGAGCGCGTGCGTTCGGCCACGCATTCCTCCCGCGTCGGTGCGTCGAAGGCGAGTAGGCTGGGGTGCATGTAGGAACGCTGCCACCACGTATAGAGCCCGCGCCGCCATTGATTTTCGCCGGTGCTCACCGGCCATTCGCGCGCGGGGAAGTTCAGGTTTTCCCAGTAGCCGGCGGGCTGGTACGGATTCACGCTCGGCCCGCCGACGCGCTGGACGAGCAGGCCGGAAATCGCGAGTGCGTTGTCGCGCACGAATTCCGCGTCGAGCCGGAAGCGGCTCTGGCACGCGATCTCGCGGTTAAACGGGTCGCGCTCGCGCAATTCCTTCGTCGGTGTGGAAGTCTGTTGATAGGCGTCGCTCGTCACGATCAGCCGGACGAGATGCTTCACATCCCAGCCGCTTTCGACAAACTCCGCGGCGAGCCAGTCGAGCAACTCGGGATTCACTGGCGGCTCGCCCTGCGCGCCCACATCGTCGAGGACTTTGGAAAGGCCGGTGCCGAAATACATTTTCCACAGCCGGTTCACGAACACGCGCGCCGTCAGCGGATTTTCCGGCGAGACGATCCACTCGGCGAGATCGAGCCGCGTGAGCTTGCGGTCTTCGATCTTCGGCTGCGGCAGGAAGGCCGGCACACCGGGCTCCACGGCTTCGCCGCTTTCATCGAGCCAGTTTCCGCGAGGTAAAACCCGGACGATACGCGGCGACGGCATCGACTCCGAGACCAGCGAGCGGGGGATCGTTTTGTCGAAAGCGTCGCGCTTCTTTTGAGCTTCGACGAGCTGCGCGCGGAGCGGGGCGAGCTCCGGCGCGATGCCGCGGAAATGCTCGGAGATTTTGGCGCGCTGGCCGTCGTCGCGTTGGGCGGCGCCGATCTTGAGAAGCGCGAGAATCTGGGGAGGCCCGGCGGGCGTGCTCCTTTCCCATGCGTCCTGTGCCGCGGCGAGATCGGGTGATGGCGCGACGAGTTGCGTTTGCAGCGTCGCCGCTGCGTCGGTGAGTCCTTTTAGCTCCGCCAACCGCTCCGGTGTGGCCACGAGCATTCCGCTCTCTCGCGATCCGATCGCCGCCTCTTTGATATCCGCAAAAAATGCGCCGAGCCGGTAGAAGTCGCGCGTGGTGATCGGGTCGAATTTGTGATCGTGGCACTGGCAACAACCGGTCGTCTGCGCGAGCCACGTCGTGCCGATCGAGCGCACGCGATCCGTGACCGAGCGCGCTTCATAATCCTTCGCCTGCGCGCCGCCTTCCTCGGTCGTTTCCGTGAGCCGATTGTAGCCGCTCGCGACCCGCTGCCACAGCGTCGCATTGGGAATGAGATCGCCTGCGAGCTGCTCGATTGTGAATTGATCGAAGCGTTTGTTTTCGTTGAACGCCGCGATCACATAATCGCGGAACGGGGTGACGTTGCGCGGATTGTCCGAGTGGAAACCGATGCTGTCCGCATAGCGCACGAGATCGAGCCAGAAGACGGTCATGCGTTCGCCGTAGGCGGGCGAGGCGAGGAGCTTGTCCACATAGGTCTCGTATGACCGATGAGACTTATCCGCCGCGAACGCCTCGACCTCTTCCGGCTTTGGCGGCAGGCCGGTGAGATCAAGAGAAACGCGGCGGATGAGCGTGCGCGCGTCGGCTTTTGGGGAAGGTGAAAGCCCGAGCTGTTTCAGTCGCGTTTGCACGAGTGCGTCGATGGATTTTTCCGTCGGACGCCGGACCGCCGCATACGCCCAGTGCGGCTGATACTCCGCGCCCTGTTCGATCCATTTGTCGATGATCGCGCGCTGGCGGTCATTGAGCTTCTTGTCGGATTTCGGCGGCGGCATTTGCTCGTCCGCATCGGTCGAGTGAATGCGCGCGTGGACCTCGCTCTCCGCAAGTTTCCCCGGCACGATCGCACGCACGCCTTCCATCTCCGCGAGCGCGCCTTCACGCGTGTCGATCCGTCTTTTCGCCTCGCGCTTCTTCTCGTCGAAGCCGTGACACTTGAAGCAGTTCTCCGAAAGAATCGGCCGCACGTCCCGATTGAATTCGATCTTCTGCGGCAGCGAAAACTCGGCGGCGCTCGCGATTGAGGAAGCAAGGATGGCGGCGGAAACGAGGGGAGAAGATTTCACGGCACAGGTTTCTACAGAGCCCGGAGATATGCGCAAGGCACCGCGTTTCTTAGCGGAACCGTGGTCGTGGCTTAGTTTTGCCAAAGCCCTGTCATCCTGAGCCTGCGAAGGAACTCTGCCTATTTCCGTCCGTCACCCGTCGCCGCAGTTTAGAAGAAGAAAATAGCGAGAGGTTCTTCGCTTCGCTCAAAATGACAGGATGCTTTCAAATTGAGCCACTACTGAATCCGTGGACGCCTTGACTTTGCCCGCCGCGCGGAAAAACTGCGCGGCCTTATGCCGAATCCTGCGCAGTTTGAAAACGTCACCGCCGTTGCGAAAGCCAATGTCTATTTCGACGGAAAAGTAGTCAGCCATACGATCCTGCTCGCGAGTGGGGAGAAGAAGACGCTGGGGCTGATTTATGCGGGAAAATTTCACTTCGGCACCGATCAGGCGGAGCGCATGGAGATCGTCTCGGGCGCGTGCTCGGTGAAGCGGGACGGTCTGTCCGAGCTAACGCATTACGCGGCGGGGACGGCTTTCGAGGTGCCGGCGAAAAGCGGTTTCGACATCGAAGTTGCCGACGGGATTTGCGAATACGTCTGCTCGTTCCTCGACTGATTATTTCGCCGCCGGTTTCAGGTGCCGGTCGAAGAATGCGATCATCGCCGCGTCTGCTTTCTGCGCGTCGTCGCCTTTGAGGCCGTGGCCGCCGTTTT
>JANLQB010000995.1:0-3042 GCA_031367565.1 Verrucomicrobiota bacterium | reverse complement strand
GTGAAAAGCAGGATGCCGATGAGGAACAGGACGCGGTAATGCGGCGAGCCCTGGCTGGCTTCGCCGAGTTCGGCAGCGATCGTGGCGGTGAGCGTGCGCACGCTGTCGAAGATGCTCGTAGGCACATGCACGGCGTGGCCGGTGGCCATGAGCACGGCCATCGTTTCCCCGACCGCGCGGCCCACGCCGAGGAGCACGGCGGCGAGCAGGCCGTTTTTTCCGGCGGGTAAAAGCACGCGGTAAATGATCTGCCAGCGCGTGGCTCCGAGGGCGAGCGCGCCTTCGCGATAGCTGTCTGGCACAGCTTTCAGCGCGTCTTCGCCGATCGTGACCATCACGGGAATGCTCATGAGCGCGAGCAGGATCGCGGCGTTCAGGACGTTCAGGCCGACTTGAACGTGGAAGATATTTTGGATGAGCGGATTCATCACCGTCAGCCCGATGAAGCCCCACACGATGCTTGGAATCGCGGCGAGCAACTCGATGATGATTTTCAAAAACTCACGCGTCTTTCCCGTGGAAAATTCGGACACAAAAATCGCCGCGCCCAAGCCGAATGGAACGGCGATCAGCATCGCGACGCCGGTGACGCTGAGCGTGCCCGCGATGAGCGCGAATGTGCCGTAGCGCACGTTGCTCATCGAAGTGGGATACCACTCCGTGCTCGTGAGAAATTTCCACAAATTGAACTTCTCATCGAAGAGGAAGGGCGCTCCTTCACGGAAGACGAAGAAGAAGATCGCGAACACGAAAATGATCGCGCTCATGCCGCAGATGCGGATGAGGAGTTCGATGGCTTTCTCGCCGTAGAGGGCGAGGGCAGAGCGCGAGTTGGTCATGCGTTTTGTGGAAAGGGCGGGCGGCTTTCCGATCGGAGTGCCGCCCGCCCGTGAAGATTCCAGAGTTAGCTTATTTGTCTTTCGGAGCGAAGGCTTCGAGCGGGACGTAGCCGGATTCGATCACGATTTTCTGGCCCGGCGCGGAGACGATCCACGCGAGATATTTGTCCACCGCTGGCTTCTCGTCTGGCGGGACATACATGAACATCGGGCGCGCGATCGGATACGTTTTGTCGAGCGTGGTTTTGATGTTCGGCTCCACGCTTGGCTCCCCGGTTTTCTTGGAAACCTTAATGACCTTCACCTTGTCCGTGCGGTAGCCGATGCCGCTGAAACCAATCGCGCTCGGCGTAGTGCTCACGAGATCGACGACTTCCTTCGAGCCGTTCATGTCGCGCGAGCCTTGCTTGAAGTCGTTCTTTTTGCCCACGACCGCCTCGCGGAAATAGTGATACGTGCCGGAGTTATTTTGCCGGCTGGCGCGGACGATTTCCTCCTGCCCGGCAGGCATCGTCACGCCGAGGTCGCTCCACTTGCTGAATTTGCCGCCCTCTTTGTAAATCTCGCTGAGCTGCTCGATCGAAATCTCGCTGATCGGATTGCTCGGATGCACATAGATCGCGAGCGCGTCGTAGCCGACGAGATGCTCGGTCGGATGTTTCCCACCGTATTTCGCCGTGGCTTTTTCTTCTTCCTCGGCTTCAAGTTTGCGCGAGCTGTTGGCGATGTCGCAGGTGCCATTGATGAGCGCGGCGACGCCGATGCCGCTGCCGCCGCCGGAGACTTCGACGGATACGCCCTTATCGACCTCGTGATAAGCCTCGGCCCACGCTTGGGCGAGATTCACCATCGTGTCGGAGCCGATGTTTTGCAGCGAAACTGCCGCCGCCTTTTTTTCGCCGCTGGTCGAGTTTTCGCCTTTCTTTCCGCAGCCGGAAAAAGCGAGCACAGCCGCGATCGTGGCCGCGCTGAAAGTGATGAGGGATTTTTTCATGTGGGTTGGTTTGTGGATTAGGAGATTGGGATGTCAGTTAGCTGCTGGCCTTGGCTTGCTCGCCGAGGAGCGCCTGCACGAGGTCTTGGATATGAGTTTGGAGAAAGCCCCACGTTTCCTCGTACGCCGCAGCCGTGCCGAGGCGCTCCCCGGCGGCGGGATCGGGCAGCGTCCATTCGAGATTCACGGTCTTCGTATTCGGCGGTGGGAAGGCATCGACCGCTTCCGGCGTGAGCGCGATGAAGACCTGATAGTAGTCGAGGTTTGGCACCTGAGCGACGGCACGCGATTTTGACGCCGATAGATCGAAGCCCTTCCCGGACATGAACTCCACGAGGCCGCGGTCCACCGCCTTTGGCTCCATGCCCGCGCTGCTGAAAACAAAACGCGAATCGCCGAGCGACTGCCCGATCGTCTCCGCCATCAGACTCGCTCCCGCGTTTGCGCCGTCGATGAAAACCACCCGCAGCACCGCGCTGCGTCCGTGTTTCACATACTCGCCGGTCACCATGTAAAGCGTCTCCTGCGCGACGTTCTTCGCCTGATCCGCCACGCGCTCGAAACGCCGCGCGATATTGATGAGCGGGTCGTAGGCTTCGAGCGGGATTTTCCCCTCGTGCCGCAAGGTGAAAAGCTCCTCGCTGATCCGCGATCGCAGCCGATCCACGTCCGCCGCCGCCGCGATCGTCTGCTTCGCCATTTCCACATCCTGCGCGGCAAAAGCCAGCGTCGCCTCATGCACGAGCGGGATGGTGCGGTCGGCGATCTCCTGAAAGCGCGCGGGGATTTCCAGTTCGCCGAGCCGGCTCAGTTTCAGCGATTGCTTCGCGATGCTCTTCGCGTAATCGCCCACGCGTTCGAGTTCGAGGTTGATCTTGATCGCCGCCGCCGCGAAGCGCAGGTGCAGCCCGACCGGCTGCTGGCGCACGATGAATTCGAGGCAAAGCCGGTCGATCTCGCGATCCAGCGCGTCGATGAAGGTGTCGCGCAGGATGATGGAGTAGGCGAGTTGCCGGTTGCGGGCCATGAGGGCCACGATGCAGTCGCGCAGGCTTTGTTCCGTGCGGCCGGCCATTTCGGTGAGCTTCGACCGGAGGCGGGTGAGATCTTGCTGGAGGGATGCTTCGTAGTGAGTCATGGCGACGTGTTACTTCTAAGGCGCGAATGTTACAAACGTGTGACGTAAATGTGACAATCGAGCAAAGACGG
>JANLQB010000973.1:0-3343 GCA_031367565.1 Verrucomicrobiota bacterium | reverse complement strand
AAGTGTCGGGCCGGTACCAGTCATCCGTGATCTCCCAGACATTCCCCGCCATGTCGAAAAGGCCGTAGCCGTTCTTCGGAAAACTCGCGACCGGCGCGGTGCCCGCGTAGCCGTCTTCGACTTTCTTTTCTGTCGGAAATTTCCCCTGCCAAATGTTCGCCATCCATTTCCCATCCGGCACCTTTTCCTTCCCCCAGATGAAAGGCTGCGCATTCATCCCACCGCGCGCGGCATATTCCCATTCCGCTTCGCTGGGCAGACGTTTCCCGGCCCATTTGCTGTAAGCGATCGCATCGTCGTAACACACCTGCACCACGGGATGTTTTCCCATCCCTGCGAGGCTCGTCTCCGGCCCGTCCGGATGCCTCCAGTCTGCACCGATCACCGGCACCCACCAATCATACGGCCCCTTCGGCTCACTGCTTTCCGACGGCGGACGGAAACAAAGCGACGCCGTCTTGCCCTCAAACTCCGGCAGCAATCCCGGCATCTTTGCCGCCGTTAGGGGACGCTCCGCGACCGTCACATATTTCGTCACCTGCACAAATTTCTCGAACTGCTCATTCGTCACCTCCGTCTTATCCATCCAGAAACCGTCGATCTTCACATCATGCAGCGGCGTCTCATCCGCCGGTGTGTCCTCACCGATGCCGCCCATCGTAAATTTGCCCGCCGGAATCCAGACCATCTCGCCCTCGCCCTGCGCATCGTAAAACGCATTCGCCTCCGCCGTCGCCTTTTGCTGACGCCCAATCCGGCGCAACTCGGGAACCAGCCAGACCGTAAACAACGCGCACGCCACGATCACGACTCCAACCAGGATCAAGCCCGCGCGCACTGCGGGTGGAAATTTCGGAGAAGTGGATTCGGATTCTTTCAAGGTTGCTCAGACTCGGCAGCAGCAGCGGCGGACGCAAGCGCCGGTTGGCCGTCGCACTGCATACGTTGAAACATTTGCGCCGGTTGCAAACGCGGGTGCGTAGCACGAGCATGCGCGTCTTTCTCTGATGAATCGTTCTCGTCTTTCCATCGCTCCCGATCCCGGGGTCATCGAGATTCGCGGGGCGCGGCAGAATAATTTGAAGGGCTTCGATCTCGATGTGCCGCTGGGAAAACTGAACGTGATCACGGGGCCGAGCGGGAGCGGAAAATCCTCTCTCGCCTTCGATACGATCTACGCGGAAGGGCAGCGCCGGTACGTGGAAACTTTCTCGCCGTACACGCGGCAGTTTCTCGACCGGATGGACAAGCCGAAGGTGGACGAGATTCGCGGCATTCCGCCCGCGATTGCGATCGAGCAATCTAACCCGGTAAAGAGCACGCGCTCGACGGTCGGGACGATCACGGAGATCAACGACTACCTGAAAGTGTTGCTCCCGCGGGTGGTCGCGGCGCAGTGCCCGTCGTGCGCGCGCGCGCTCCGGCCCGAGTCGCCGAAATCGATCGTCGAGGGAATGTTCGCCCAGCACACGGGCGAAACGGTGCTCGTGACTTTCGGCGTGCCCGCACCAGTCGGCACGGTGCCTGCGGAGTTTTTCGACTTCATCAAACAGCAGGGCTACCTGCGCGTCTGGATCGACGGCAAAATCGTGCGCATTGACGAAGCAACAGACATTAAGCGGCTGCCAGCGGTCGTCACCGTCATTCAGGATCGCGTGATTTTGAGCGAAGAAAATCGTCCGCGCTTCACCGAAGCAGTCGAAACCGCGTTGCGATTTGGAAAAGGGAAAATTGCGTTCATCCCCGCCAGCGACGCCTCTCAACCCTCCACTCTCCACTCTCCACTTCCCTTTAGCACCGGCTGGCACTGCGCGCATTGCGACCTCGACATCACGCCGCCGTCACCGGGCTTGTTCAGCTTTAACAATCCGCTCGGCGCGTGCCCGACTTGTCGCGGCTTCGGACGCACCATCGCGATCGATCTGCAACGCGCGCTTCCCGACCGCTCGCTCAGCATCGCGGGCGGACTCGTGAAGCCTTTCCAGACCGAAAACGGGAAGCAGTGCCAGACCGATCTCATGCGCTGCGCGGCGGTGCGTGAGGTCGATATAAAGTGTCCGTTCGACGAGCTACCGAAGGCCGATCGCGACTGGGTGCTGTACGGGGAACGCAAGGACATGAAGGGCGAGGAGCTTTGGGAAGAAGGGCTTTGGTATGGCGTGAAGGGGTTCTTCGACTGGCTCGAATCGAAGGCTTACAAAATGCACGTCCGCGTGCTCCTCAGCCGCTACCGCAATTACACCGAATGCGCCGAGTGCCGCGGCGGACGCTTCCAGCCCGCGACGCTCAATTTCCGCTTCGCGGGCCAGACGCTGCCCGAGCTGATGGCGATGCCCGTCAGCGATTTGCTCGCGCTCACCGCGCACACGGCAGCGGCGGATGCGACTACGGAAATGCTGCGCGATGCCGTCACGTCGCGGTTGCGTTTTCTCGTCGAAGTCGGGTTGGAATACTTGAGCCTCGACCGCGCGACGCGCACGCTGAGCGGTGGGGAAATCGAGCGTGTAAATCTCACGACGTGCCTCGGCGCGGCGCTCGTGAATACGCTCTTCGTCCTCGACGAACCCAGCATCGGCCTGCATCCGCGCGACACCGGGCGGCTGATCCGCGTGATGCAAAACCTGCGCGACAAAGGCAACACGCTGCTCGTCGTCGAACACGATGAAGCGGTGATCCGCGCCGCCGATCACCTGATCGAACTCGGGCCAGGCCGCGGCGATGCGGGCGGCGATTTGGTTTTCCAGGGAAACGCGGGCGATCTCGCATCGGCGCGCGGTTCGCTGACGGGAGATTATCTTGCCGGGCGCAAGTCGATCCCCGTGCCGAAATCGCGGCGAAAAGCGCGCGGCTTCATCCGCGTCGAAAATGCACGCGAACACAATCTGCGCGGCGTCGATGTCGAGTTTCCGCTTGGCATTTTCACCTGCATCACCGGCGTTTCGGGCTCGGGAAAAAGCACGCTCGTTCACGACGTGCTCTACGAAAACCTCCTCCGCGAAAAAGGCCTGCCGGGTGAGGAAACTCCGGGCGCGTGCGGGAAAATCACCGGCGCGAAGAAGATCGACTACGTCGTGATGGTCGATCAGTCCCCGCTCGCCCGGACGCCGCGCTCCACGCCCGCGCTTTACCTCGGCATCTACGATCGCATCCGCGAACTCTTCGCGGAAACGCCTGACGCCGTGGGTCAAGGTCTGACGCCGAGCGCGTTCTCGTTCAACTCCGGCACGGGCCGTTGTGAACGCTGCGGCGGGATGGGCTTTGAAAAGATCGAGATGCAATTTCTCAGCGACGTTTTCGTGCGCTGCCCGGAATGCGAAGGGCGGCGCTTTCAGCCGCACATCCT
>JANLQB010000131.1:0-2091 GCA_031367565.1 Verrucomicrobiota bacterium | reverse complement strand
GATTCGACGATTTTCGGTGGAGAAGATGGAGCACGGGAATCAACGCGAGGTGGAAACCGTCATGATCTCCGGGTAATGTGCATCGCTTGACCCTCGAAACGCTATTTCGAAAGGCGGGCTGATTTGGAAGCGCAGTCCCTTCACCTATTTTTAGATTTTTGCGCGCACCTTTTAAAAGGCAGCCGATCAGGTGTAACCAATCACAATGAGTTTTCGTCGCCTTATTTCCAAAGTCGGGTTTCCTTGGAAAACAGGCTTCTCCACCATGCAGGATGGATCGGTGGGGGCACTCGCACCGTCGGCGGCGGCTTCAGATTCCAGGCGCTCGTCCTCCGGTTTCGAAAGCCGAGAAGACGTTACTTTTCCTATTAGTGCTTTTGATCGTGGCGGTGCTTGTTCGGATTTCCATGCAGGAACGCCCGCCGGGCGTTGAGATCGTATCGCCGAAAGAGGCCACGTTTACGCCTCCGCGTTAGTTCGGTTTGCCCGACCACGGCCATTCAATCAAAATGGTTTCAGTCGGGAATCGGGTCGCGGTCATCTGGTAAAAGAAGCGCGGGAAATCGAGCGCCGCGCGATTGAGTCAAAGAAATCAAATTTTAATACGCTCACCATCCGTGCTCAAACCGATAACGGTTTAAGCCGGATTTTTATTTTGGATTGTCTTTCGGATACGTTCAGATAAACACAATTCCCATGAAATGGCGGGAGGATAAAAAATGAGTTTTCATAATGGCGGCGAAGAGATGGCGCTGGCGCATGATTATCTGATTCAAATGGGAGGCGCGGAGCGCGTGGTGGCCTCGATGATGCGGCGGTATCCTGATGCGCCAGTTTATACCAGCGCGGTGCGGCAGGCGACTTTGCTGCCGGAATTTCAGTCGGGGCGATTGCACAAATCCTGGATGCAGACGCTGCCGGCGATCGAGACGCAGTTTAAAAAATACTTTTTCCTCTACCCGCTCGCTTTTCGCTCATTCAAGGAGGTCCGCACTCCAGCGCTGTGGGTCAGCGCGAGCACTTTTGCAAAGTGCATTCCATTTTCGGCGCAGACGGCTTCGGTGCTTTATTGCCACAATCCCACGCGGTTTCTCTGGCAGGCGGGTGATGAATATGTGGACTCAGAAGTCCGGGTACCGATGGCCAACAAGGGCGTCCGGATGTTTGTGCCTTGGTTGCGCAAGGTGGATTGGATGGCGGCTCAGCGTTACGACGTGATCGTGGCGAATTCGGAGGCGGTGCGCAGGCGCATCCAGACGATTTATCAACGGGACGCGACGGTCATTCATCCGCCCGTGCAACTCGACCGGTTTACTCCGACACCGGATCACGATGGATACTACATCGTGGTTTCCCGGCTCAGTGCTTACAAAGCGATCGACCGGGCCGTGATCGCGTGCAGTCGATCGGGTCGGCGGTTGATCGTGGTCGGCGAGGGGCCGGATCGCGCGCGGTTGGAGGGGCTCGCGGGATCCTCGGTTTCATTTGAAGGGTGGCGGACCGATGAAGAAGTGCAGCATCTGGTGCAGCGGTCGCGCGGATTGATTTTCCCGGCGGAGGAAGATTTCGGGATCGCTCCGGTAGAGGCGCAGGCCTGTGGCAAACCGGTGATCGCTTATGCGCGGGGTGGAGCGTTGGACACGGTCATCGAAGGGAAAACGGGATGCTTTTTCCACGAACGAACGGCGGAAGCGCTGCAAAGCGCTTTGGATCGTGCGGAGACGATTTCTTGGAACGCGGAAGAAATCCGGAGGAACGCGGAACGGTTCAGCGAAAACCATTTTCATAGGCTAACCCGGCAGGCGATGAACATGGCGACGCAAATCCTGGCGGAACGGAATGAGCGGAAGGCAGCCATCACCCGTGGCAAGGACCGGATGACGGCTTCGCCTCCCCTGCCCCAGGCGGAGACACTTCCTTAAAAAAATACTCGTGCTACTCCGCGCCGTGGAGCGCGCCGCTCCGAGTGGCGAGGAAGTCGCACAGCCCGCGCTTTCCGGCGGCGCTGACGAATTCCCAAAATGCGCGGCCTTCCCCACTCCATTCACGCCGCTGCGAGGCCAGCACTGCTTGCGAGACATTGAGGCCCTG
>JANLQB010000887.1:0-10334 GCA_031367565.1 Verrucomicrobiota bacterium | reverse complement strand
CTGAAACCGATGGTCCCCGCGAATTTCGACCGCTTCCTCCACATCGCGCGCACACCGCGCGATCCCGCCGCGCCCGTTCGATTGCTTTTCGTCGGACGGATTTGCGCGCAAAAAAATCTGCCTGTCCTCATCGAATCGCTGCGGCTCTTGAAAGCGCGCATGCAGCAGCCTTTCGAGCTGCGCCTCGTCGGCGAAGGCCCCGACCAAACCGCGCTCCAGCAAACCATCGACAAGGCCGGTCTTCGCGACATCGCCAAATTCACCGGTCCCGCCACGCGCGATGAAATCGCGAGCGTCTTCACCGACGCCGACCTCTTCGTCCTTTCCTCCGATTACGAAGGCTACGCCCGCGTCCTCATGGAAGCCGCCGCCGCCGCGCTACCCATCGTCACCACCGCCGTCAGCGGTTCCGACGAAGCCGTGGCCGAGGGCGCGACCGGGTCCATCGTCTCCGTCGGCGACTCGCCCGCCTTTTCCGAAAAACTCGCCCTGCTTGTGGAAGACCACGCCCTGCGAACCCGCATGGGCACAGCCGCGCGCGCCCACATCCGCCCCCAACTCGACCCCGCCCGCAACACGCCCGGCCAGCTCGCGATCTGGAAAAAAATGGCGGACGTCTCCCGCCACGCGCTTCCGAAACACCTGCTCCTTTTCAATCTCGCGACCGACGTAAAGCACCCGATCCTCGGCTTCACCACACAATGGATTCGCGAACTCGCCGCCCGTTGCGAAACCGTCCACGTCATCACCATGCTCGCGGGCGTCATCGACGTTCCCGCCAACGTCCGCGTCTATTCCGTCGGGCGGGAGCACGGCTACTCGGAACTGCGCCGCACGCTGAACTTTTACCGGCACCTTTTCCACATCCTGCGCACCGTGCCGATCGACGGCTGCTTCGCGCACATGATCACCATTTTCTCAATCCTCGCCGCGCCCGTCCTGCGCCTCCGCAGCATCCCGATCGTGACGTGGTACGCGCACCCAAGCCTTACGCCCACGCTCAAACTCGCGCACCTCGCCTCGCACCGCATGGTCACGAGCCTGCCCTCCGCGTATCCGTACCGGCACGATAAACTCACCGTCATCGGTCAGGGCATCGACACCACGCTTTTCGCCCCGCAAGCGGCTTCCGTACAAGATCGCGCGATCCTTTGCGTGGGCCGCATCTCACCGGTGAAAGATCACGCCACGCTGATCCGCGCCGCCGCCAAACTCGACTGCACGCTCACCATCCTCGGCACCACCGCCGGACCCAAAGACGAAGCCTTCCTCGCCAGCCTCCACACGCTCGCCGCCGAACTCGGCATCACCAATCGCGTCACCTTCGCCCCACCCATCCCGCCCACCGAACTCCCCGCGCACTATTCGCGCTGCGACATCCACATCAATCTCACGCCCGCCGGTTTCGGAGACAAAGTCGCGTGGGAAGCGATGGCCTGCGCGCGCCCGTGTCTCGTCGCCAATGATGAGTTCCGTGAAACGCTCGGCGACTATCCCGACGACCTCCTTTTCAAACACGGCGACGCCGACGACCTCGCAAAAAAACTCGCCGCCCTCCTCGCGCGCAGCGCCGAAGAACGCACCACCATCGGCCAGCATCTCCGCGCTCAAGTCCAGCGCCTGCATTCTCTCCCGACCCTCGCAGATCGCATCCTAAACGAGGTCGCAGCCAGCCGTCCCTGACCATGGCCGCGCCGAATAAAATCATCTCCGCGCTGCACGCGAACTGGTGGCTGAACCTCGCCGGTCTGCTGCTCTCCTTCGCCGCATCCGTGGTGCTCGTGCGCACGATGCCGAAGCCGCTCTTCGCGCAATACGCCGCCGTGATGGCGATGATCGGCCTCACCACGCTCATCTTTGAAGCAGGCGCGAACAGCGGCCTCACGCGCTACCTCGCCGAAGCCGGACGCCGCAATGCGCGTGGCACTTTCTTTCTGCGCATGCAGCGCCGCCGCTGGCTCGCCGCCGCGATCTGTATCGTCGCGCTCATCGCCTTCGGGCCGATCTACGCCTCACACACCGATTACAAAATCCTCGCCACCCAGCCGTGGATCTTCGCCGCCATCGCCGCCATCGTCACTGCCACGCTCGTCCGCTTACTCGCGCACTACGGTCTCCTCGCGCTTTTTGAAACGCGCACGGCTCTCCTCATTCAGCAGGGTTTCCAAATCGCCCGCTCCGCCTCCCTCGCAGCCATCGCGCTGCTCGGCGGCAACCTCATTCACCTCGTCATCGGACTCTTCACCCTGGCCGCGATCGAAGGCATCATCGTGAACCGCAAACTCTGGCGCATCATCCGCAGCGAGCGCGAACCGGTCGAAACGGAGTTCATCAACCGCGCGCAAAAGTTCGGCCTCCTCACCATCCTCGACAAAGCATGCGCGATGCTCGGCAGCGGAACGGTGCTCATGCTCGTGCTCGGGTTGGAGCACTCCGTCGCGTCGATGGCGCTGCTTGGCCTCGCCGTCGATCTGGTCGGGAAACTGGTGAGCGTCACCGTCATGCCGATGGGAAATCTCGTCGCGCCATACCTCAGCGAAACGAGCGACGATCCCAGCGCGCAGGCGCTCGCCACCGGTCGCGTGGTGAAACTTTCCAGCCTGCTCTACTGCTTCACCATCGGCCTCGGAGCCCTGATGCTGCCTTGGTTTGTCGGCACGCTCTACGGCGAGGACTACCGCGCCGCCGCCGGGTTCGCACTGCTGCTGCTCATCCCGACCGCCTTTGAAAACTGGGTCCGCGGAAGCTGCTCCCCTGCCCTGCTCCGCAACGGTCGCGGCCGCGATCTTATGCGCGTCAACCTTCTCCAGGCCGCCGTCACGATCGCCACACTCGCGCTCGTCATGCGCCAGCCATTCGAGGTCGCGCTCATCGCCGTCGGCTGCGCCCGCGCCTTCACCGCCTCGCTCAATCTCGTCCTGATCCGCCAAATCGTTCACGCGCGCACCTACCTCGTCCCGCTGCAATCCATCCTGCTCGCCACCGCCGCCGCCGCCGCTGCTTTCACGCTCGGACATCTGATCCCGACCGTCGAACTCGCCCGCGCCATCGCCACCGGCAGCATCTTCGCGCTCCTCTTCTACATCGGCATGCGCTGGCTCATCTTCCGCGACGCCGACACTCTCTGCCTCGCCCACCGCGTCGTCGGCACGCGCATCAAACCCCTGAGCCGCCTGCTCCCCGCGCTGCCATGAACGCGGTCATCCTTCTCATCCTCATCGGGAGCTTCTTCTGCCCGCCGTGTTACATCGCAGCGGCGCTTCCGGCCTTCTGGCTCATCCAGGCCGTCATCCTTGGAAATCCCTACGTTTTCATCGCGGTCGGCCCGGTGGATTTCACCTTGGTCGATGTCTTACTGATCTCCCTTTTCGCCAAGACCGGCCTCTCCATGATCCTGAGACGCGAGATCGTCGCCGACCGATCGCTCTATCTCGCCGCCGCCATTTTCCTCGGCGTCCAATTTCTCGCGAGCCTCGCATCAGTCGTCCAGTTCGGGAATTTACAAATGTCGCGCTCGATCACTTCCCTCGCGCGTTTCATCGCCGAACTCGCCATCGCTCCCGTCCTCGCGCAGGCGATCAAGACCATGCCGCAGGCCCGTCGCTGCGCGCAGATCATGGTCGTCACGTTACTCGCTCTCGGCTTCATCCAGTTCATCAATTTCTTCGGCGCGAGCCGCGGCATCATCATCGGCGAAGTGCAAGGCATCGAGCGCGGCGAGCAGCGTTACTTCGGGCCAGTTGGCGATTCCGTCGGCTTCGTCCTGCTGCTCGGCTACATCTTTTATCTTTGCGCGTGGAAACCCGGCGGCGTGTTTCTGTTCGGCGGTGGCATCGTGCTCACGGCGGGCATCGGCGCGATGTTCGGCACCGGTGTCGCCACGATTCTTTTTTTGATTTTCGGCATTCAAGGAGATGCCATGAAAACCTTCACCCGGAAATATCTCTGGGTGCTGCCCATGCTCCTGTTCTGCGTGGCAGTCGCGTCCGCGACCGTTGGCCAAACAATGGCGAAAACGCTCATCGACCGATTCACGCACGGAAAAATCGGCAAGAGCGCCGAGCTGCGCATGGTCTCCACCAGATTCGCCGCGCGCGTCATCCTCGATAACCCGGTCTTCGGGGTCGGCTTCATGGGCTTCGCCAACGCCCTCCCATCGTACGGAGCGCGGCAATATTTCGACCTCGCGAAAGCCGACGGCGGCCGGGCCAATGCGAACAATCAATTTCTCCAGTCGCTCTGCGACGCTGGCATGATCGGCCTGTTCGCCACTGGTATCTTCATCACCGCGATGGCGTCTTCATTCCTGCGCGCGGAAACGCGGAGCGACGACCCGCTGCTCAGGACGCTCTTTCGCTCGTCCTTCATCTGGCTGCTTGCGCTCGTCTTTGGAGATCAGGCTGCCGTCTGGCTCATCCCGTCGTCCTACATCGCGCGGATCCTCTGGGTGCTACTCGGTCTCGCGATCGCCGTGCAACGGCTCGCTCCGCAGTCAAACGCGCCCGCCTTTTCGCGGGAGAAACCGCCAGAACTCGCCTTCGCATGAAACCATTGCACGTCCTTCACGTCATCACCGGAATCGAGCGTGGCGGCGCGGAAAACCACTTGTTCGATTTGGTGAAACATCAGCTCGCATCGGGAATGCGCATCACCGTCGCGTATCTGCGCGGGCAGGGTTACTGGGCTCCGACGCTGCGCAAATTGGGAGCGCGCGTGGATTTTCTAAAGCTGCGTTTTTACGGCGATCCGCGTCCGCTGAATCTGCTGCGTGCCATCCTCGCCGAGACGCGCTTCGCTCTCATCCACGCGCACCTTCCGCCCGCAGAACTCTACACGCGCGTCGCCCTCGCCGTGCGCGGCGATGACTCCACTCCGCTCCTCATCAGCAAACACAACGACTGCCCATTCCACGGCCTCCCTGGTGAGCGCGCGCTCGGTCGCTGGGTCGCGCGCCGCGCCCGGATGGTCATCGCCATTTCCGAAGCCGTGAACCGCTACATGACCGGCCCCGCGCTCGGCCTGCCCGCATCACAGGTTCGCACCATTCGCTACGGCATCGACTCCACGCCTTACGAAAACGTGCCTGCGGAAAAAGTCGCCGCGCTGCGCCGCGAATGGGGCGTGAAAGACGACACGTTCGTCATCGGATTCGCGGGCCGGCTCGTCGAACAAAAGGCGATCCCGAAGCTCCTCGAAGCCTACGCGCTCTTCTACAAAAACGCGCCGTGCGACACCCGGCTCGTGCTCGCGGGACGCGGCCCGCTTGATGCGGAACTGCGGTTGTGCGTGGCGCGTCTGGGCATCGTCGGTCACGTCGTGTGGGCCGGCTTTCGCGAGGATGTGCCCGTGATGATGCGCGCGTTCGACGCGTTCGCGCTCACGTCGGTTCACGAAGGATTCGGGCTCGTCCTCGTCGAGGCCATGGCTGCGGAGCGCCCCGTCATCGCCACGCGTTCTGGCGCGATTCCTGAAGTCGTCGTGGAAGGCGAAACCGGCTTCCTCGCGAACGATCCGCAGGAAGTCGCCCACGCGCTCACCCAGCTTTGCGACCAGGAATTGCGCACGCGTTTTGGCACAGCGGGTCGCCGTCGCGTGAAGGAGCGCTTCGATCTCGATCGCATGTGCGCCGAGAGCGACGCCGCGTATCGCGACCTGCTCCCGCATTTGAAAACCGAATCCGCCGTCGCCGTCTGAATCACGACATGCGCCTGCTCATCATCATCCCGAATATCGTCAGCTATCGCACCTTTCTCAGCGACCTCTGCACCGAGAAAGTCACCAATGGCCACGAAGTCCACGTCGCCTGCTCGCCCACCGCGCAATGGGGCCGGGATGCCGTCATGCCGGTGCAACCGGGCGTGCGCTTTCATGCGATCGAATTTGCCCGCGGCATGAACCCGCTGAATCACGCCCTCGCGGCGCGAAAATTGCGCCGACTGGTCCGCACTATCCGTCCCGACCTCATCCACGCCCATTTTTCGGCAGGCCTCTTCACCACCGCATTTGCCCGCACACGCGAATGGCCGGTGACGATCGGCACCTTTCACGGCATCTCCTTCCCCGCACGCTGCGGCTTCGCAGGCGCGTTGATTCGGACGGCGGAACTTTCGGCCGCGCGACGCTTCGATGAAATTTGCGTGCTGACCGAGGACGACGCGGTGTGCCTGCGGAAAGCGCTTCCGTCCCTGCCCGTGCGGACGCTTTCCTCCGCCGGCCTCGGCTGCGATCTCGAGCGCTTCGCCCCCGTCCCGGCCGTGCAACGCGCGACGCATCGCGCGAGGCTCGGCTTCACGCCGGAACATTTCGTGTTCGTTTTCGTCGGTCGCTTCGTTTCGTTCAAGGGCTACGCCGACGTCGTGCGCGCCTTTTTGAAACTGGCTCCCGATCGCCCGAATGCGCGCCTACTCCTCGTCGGCGTGGGCGATTCGCTGCACGAAACTGGATTGAGCGCGGAGGACGAACAAGCGATGCGTGCGTGTCCGCAGATCGTCGATGTCGGTTTCCAAAAGGACGTGCGCCCGCATCTCGCTGCGGCGGATGTCATGGTCTTCCCAAGTTCACGCGAAGGCATGCCAGTCTGCCTCATGGAAGCGCTCGCGATGGGCATCCCCGCGATCACGCGCGACTCCCGCGGCTGCCGCGACGTGGTGCGGGATGGGATCGATGGCTTCGTCCTTCGCGACTGCGATGAGATACGACTTTCCGAGGCGATGAAAAAGCTCGCCGATGATGCAGCGCTTCGCGAGCGCATGGCGGCGGAGGCGCGCGCCGGTCGCGAGCGTTTCAGCCGGAAACATTTCATCGCCGCCCAGCGCAAAATCTATGCGGAATGCCTCGCCAGCCGCGGGGAGGTTCTCGCCCGCGGCGGTTCGCAGGCGCCCGTAAAAGTAGCCCATGTTTCGACCGTCGCGGTTTCCCTCCAGGGCCTGCTGCTAAACCAGATGACCAGCCTCGCCGAGGCGGGATACGCGGTTTGCGGCGTCTCCTCCGACGGCCCGGAAGTCAGCGCGCTCGCCGCGGCGGGCATCGCGCACATCGCCGTGCCCATCAGCCGGAATCTCTCGCCATTTCAGGATCTCGCCTCGCTTTGGAAACTCTGGTGCGTGATGAGACGCGAGCGATTCACGATCGTCCACACGCACACGCCAAAGGCCGGCCTGCTCGGCCAGCTCGCCGCGCGGATGTCCGGCGTCCCGATCATCGTCAACACCGTTCACGGATTCTATTTCCACGAAAAGATGCGGGCGAGCGCGCGCCGCTTTTACATCACGTTCGAGAAAATCGCAGCGCTCTGCTCGGATCGCATCCTTTCGCAAAACAAGGAGGATCTGGAAACCGCGATCCACGAGCGCATCTGCACGCGTGAGAAAATCCACCATCTCGGCAACGGCATCGACCTCGAACAATTCGTGCCGGCGCGCGTGCCAGCCTCCGAGATCGCGCGGCTGCGACTCGCCCACGGCCTGCCCGAAGGCACGCCGGTCGTCGGCTTCGTCGGACGGCTCGCGGGCCGCCGGAAAGGCTTCCTCGATTTCATGAAAGCCGCCCGGGAAATCTCGGCTGCGATGCCCGCGACGCGTTTCCTCGTTGTCGGCTCCGCTGACACGGGAAAGCCCGACGCAGTCGAACCATCCATCGCCGAAGACTTCGGCATCGCGGATCGCTGCGTCTTCGTCGGCCACCGCGGGAATGCGGAGCTGCCCTCGTTCTATTCGCTCATGGATTTGCTCGTGCTGCCATCCCTCTTTGAAGGCGTGCCGCGCGTCGTCATGGAGGCGGCGGCGATGGGTGTGCCCGCGGTCGTTTCTGATGTGAAAGGAAATCGCGAAGCCGTCGTTCACGAATCGACGGGCCTGCTCGTGCCGCTGGCCGATGTGCCCGCGCTCACCAGCGCGATTTTGCGCCTCCTCCGCGATCCCGCTCTGGCTGCGGAAATGGGACGCGCGGGGCGCGTGCTCGCGAGCGTGCATTTCGATGAACGCGTCGTCTTCACCCGCATCCGCACGGAATACGAAGCCCTTTTAAAAACTGCCCCACCATCCCGATCCGCCGTTCCCACGGCTCACTGCGCATGATCTACCGCACCTTTGGCAAACGCCTCTTCGATCTCCTCATCACCATCCCGGCGCTGATCGTTCTCGCCGTCCCATTCGCCATCCTCTCCTGGCTCGTGCGGGCGAAGCTCGGCTTTCCCGTGATCTTTCGCCAACAGCGTCCCGGCCTGAAAGGCAGGGGTTTCACCATGCTGAAATTTCGCACGATGATCGACGCGAACGACGCGAACGGCGATCCCCTTCCTGACGCGCAGCGCGCCACGCCGTTTGGAAACTGGCTGCGCCAGACGAGCCTCGATGAGCTGCCGGAACTCATCAACGTCCTCAAAGGCGAGATGAGCCTCGTCGGCCCGCGCCCGCTGCTCATGCGCTACCTGCCGCGCTACACGCCCGAGCAAATGCGCCGGCACGACGCGCCGCCGGGCATCACCGGCCTCGCGCAGATCAACGGACGCAACGAAGTACCGTGGGACAAAAAATTCGAGATTGATGTCGAATACGTCGATCGCTGCTCCCTTCTGCTCGATCTCCAAATCCTCATCGGCACCGTCCGCACCGTCTTTCTGAAAGAAGGCGTGAGCATGGGAAAACATTTCAGCTCCCCCGAATTCCTCGGCACGGAAGCGCCCGATATCGCCGGGGAAAAGTCCGCATGAGTTCCAGCGCCCCTATTTCCCAAATCGAAATCCTCGACGCGTCGCAAAACGCGGCATGGACGGATGTGCTCGCGGAATGTGCCGCGCACGATTTCTACCACCTGCCTGGCTATCACGCGCTCGCCGAGCGTCGCGGCGAAGGCGAGGCGCGGCTCTTTGTCTATCGCGACGAAGCGGGCGTCATCGCGCTGCCGCTCTTGATCCGCGCATTGGAAACCGTGCCCGGCCTGGAAGAAGCGGGACGCGGCTGGTGCGATGCGAATTCGGTGTATGGGTATGCCGGCCCGATCGCCTCCAGCGCCATTCCGGCGACTAAAACCGTCGCTGGATTTCAAACCGCGCTCCAGTCCTCGTTGCGCGAAATGCGCGTGGCTTCCCTTTTCTCGCGGCTGCATCCGCTCCTGCCGCAGCGCGAGATCGTGACTGGACTCGGCGACTACGTCCCATCCGGCACGACGGTCTCGATCGACCTCACGCTCCCGCTTGATGAGCAGCGCCGGCGCGTGCGTGCCGAGCATAGGCGCATCGCGCAAAAGGGACGCGAAGCGGGCCTAGTGGTGGTGGAGGACGTGGAGAAAAGATACCTCGCGCGCTTCGTGGAAATCTACCTGCAAAACATGCAGCGCGTGGATGCGAGCGGCTACTACTTTTTCGACCGCGCCTATTTCGACGAACTGCTCGCGAGTCTCGACGGATCGGCGCGGCTGTTCGTGGTCCTTTCGGGAGAAGAAGTCGCAGCGGGTGCGCTCTTCGTCTTCACCGGCGACATCGTGCAGTATCATCTCAGCGGCACGTCGCAGGAATTCATGCGCATGGGACCAACGAAACTTTTGCTCGACGAGGTGCGCATCGCCACGACGAAAGATGGCCGGAAAACCCTGCACCTCGGCGGCGGGCTCGGCGGACAACGGGATTCGCTCTTCCTTTTCAAATCGGGCTTCTCGGATCGCACGCACGAATTCGCAGTGTGGCGCTGGATCATCGACGAGGAAAAATACGATGCCCTGACCGAAGCCCGTGCGCGCTGGTGCGGCCACGCAGGGATGACGCTGGCAGGTGGAGATTTCTTCCCGCTTTACCGTGCGACCGCGAGCGCCGGAACCGGAGACACTTTATGAATCGAATCTACCTTTCTCCGCCGCACATGAGCGGGATGGAATTGGACATGGTAAAGGAAGCCTTCGCGACGAACTGGATCGCGCCTCTCGGGCCGCATGTGGATGGTTTTGAAAAGGAGTTCGCAAAATACGTGGGCGTGCCGCACGCGGCCGCGCTGTCGTCGGGCACGGCGGCCATCCATCTCTCGCTGCGCCTGCTCGGGATGCAGCCGGGCGACGAAGTCATCTGCCCGTCTCTCACCTTCAGCGCGAGCGCAAACCCGATCGCGTATGAAGGCGGCCACCCCGTCTTCATCGACTCCGAAACGCGGAGCTGGAACATGGACCCGAACCTTCTCGCCGAAGAACTCGCGGCGTGCGCCGATCGCGGACGCCTGCCGCGCGCCGTCATCGTCGTCGATCTCTACGGTCAGTGCGCGGACTACGATCCGATCGTGGAAACGTGCGCGCGTTACGACGTGCCGATCATCCAGGATGCGGCGGAATCGCTGGGCGCGGATTACAAA
>JANLQB010000884.1:0-3468 GCA_031367565.1 Verrucomicrobiota bacterium | reverse complement strand
CAGGCAAACCGAGTTGCTGGCACCAGCGGTTCACATTTGCGAGCGTCCCGCCGGTGTCGCTCGGGAAAATGCTGACGAAAACTTCGCCCTTCGCGCCGTCTTTTTCGGGCACGGAAAACTTGCCGATCTGCATATTTCCCGGCGTGAGCGTTTGCCAGCCTTCTGGCACTTTCCATTTGAACTCCGAAGTCGGCGGCGCGGGCGGCGTGGGTGGCGCGCTCGGACGATCGGCTGCGGGAGCCGCGTCCTCTGACACGCGCACCGATTTCAAAAACTCCACGAACGTCGGCTTCTGCGCAGTGACGAGCGCTTCATCGCCCGCGAGTTTGAAAAACCAGCTCGCGCCATTTTCGTGGTAAAACGCCGTCACGATCCGCAGCGGCGCACCGCCTTCCCGCGCCCCGAGCACTTCAAACATCTGCCCCGCCTTTCCGCCGATCTCGACCGGCTCCAAAGTCTTCGCCAACTCCGCATCCTCGATCGGCGCGAGCCCTGCCTGCGCGCGCCACATATTCACCACCATCGCCTCGCGCCCGGCGAGATTTGGCAGCGGGGTGATGTTCACCCCGGCTTCTTTCTCGCCCTCCTTGATCGCGAAAGCCGCGAGACTCACCGAGTTCGCCGGCGCTTCCGTCCAGCCCGGCGGCAGCGTGTAGCTGAGCTTCGGCTTCGCTTTCGGCAACGGCTTTTCATCCGGCTCCGTCGCCGATGCCGCGACGGGAGCCGCCGCCGTTTCTTTCGGCGCAAGATACACGCGGACGTGCGGTTTTTTGCAGCCGCTCACGCCCATCGCGAACGTGCAAAAGAGAGCGATGGCGGGTGCGGTGTGTGGACGAAATTTCATGAGTCAGGGTGGCTCTAATGCAAGGCCGCGCCGTGCGCGAACCCCATTTTCAAGCAGCGAGTCAATCCGCAGCGCCCGCGGTTCTTATCGAGAAAGCGCTCACGCGATGACGGGAGGGCGCGGATTTTGGATTGGAGTTCGACGGCGGCTTCCGTGAAGACTTTGGCATGTCTTTGCTCATTAAAAACGGACGCATCGTGACTGCGGACAGTGACTTCATCGGGGATATTTTTTGCGAAGGCGAAACCATTACGAGCATCGGACGTGGGCTGGATGCGCCGTCGGGCGCGGAGGTCATCGACGCCACGTGCAAGTTCGTCTTCCCCGGCTTCATCGACCCACACGTTCACATCTATCTGCCGTTCATGGGCACGTTTTCCAAAGACACCTACACGACCGGCAGCCAGGCCGCGCTCGTCGGCGGCACCACGACGCTCATCGAAATGTGCTGCCCATCGCGCACGGATGAAGCGCTCGTGGGCTTCGAGCTGTGGATGTCGCAAGCGGTCGGAAAATCGGCGTGCGACTTTTCGTTTCACATGGGCGTCACGAAATTTGACGACAACACCGAGGCGCAACTCCGCGAAATCGTGCGACGCGGCATCAGTTCGTTCAAAGTGTTCCTCGCCTACAAAGGCGCGTTCGGCGTCGATGACACCGAGCTTTACCGCACGCTGAAACTCGCGAAAGAACTGGGCGTCATCGTCACCGCGCATTGCGAAAACGAAACGCTGATCGCCGAGCGTTCGCGCGAACTGCTGGCCGCGGGCGTGACCGGGCCGGAAGGCCATCACGAAAGCCGTCCGCCGCGTGTGGAGGCGGAAGGCGTGCATCATCTCTGCACCTTCGCCGAACTCACCGGCGCGCACGTTTACTGCGTCCACACGAGCTGCGAGGAAGCGCTCGCTGTCGCCATCGCGGCGCGGCAGCGCGGCGTGAAAGTGTGGGTGGAAACGCTCATCCAATATCTGCTCCTCGATAAAACTTACGCCGAGCGCGCGGACTTCGAGGGCTCGAAATTCGTCATGTCTCCGCCGCTCCGCGATGCTCGCAATCAAGCCGTGCTCTGGAACGCCCTCGCGAGCGGCCTCGTCAGCACCGTCGCCACCGATCACGCGCCGTTCGATTTTGCAACGCAGAAGCCGATGGGCCGCGATGATTTCACCAAAATCCCCAACGGCATCCCGTCGCTCGAAGACCGCGTGAACCTGCTCTACACGCACGGCGTCAAACGCGGACGGCTCGACCTGCAAACCTTCGTCGCCACCGCGAGCACGAACACCGCGAAACTCTTCGGCCTCTTCCCGCGCAAAGGCACCATCGCCGTCGGCAGCGACGCCGACCTCGTCATCTACGACCCCGACTATCGCGGGAAACTCTCCGTGAAAACGCAGACGCAAGCCGTGGACTACAACGCCTTCGAAGGCTGGGAAATCGAAGGCAGGCCGAGTGTGGTGACCGTGCGCGGCGAAGTCGCGGTGCGCGATGGAAAGTTCGTCGGAACCGTCGGGCGCGGCACTTTCCTACAGCGGAAACCAACGCACTTTTAGCTGCGTCCTTCTTCGAGGGTCACGATGCCTGGTTCGGGACCAGGCGGATCAAGTTCGACGCCCCCATACACTTCGCCGAGCGAAATCTCGCAACCGAGCGAAACGAACGGCACGAGCGAGTCCGTGCCAGAATAACCATCGAAGCGCCAGATGCCATCAGGCTGCCGCGTGTATTTATCCACGCGAAATTCGACCACACTCACGAGCGCGATTTCCACGACCGACCGCAGTGCCATGTAAAGCGCCAGCTTGCGCCCGCGATCAAATGCCTCCGTGCTTTTAGAAAGCACCTCGACGACAAAAGATGGGTTCAGCAGCACATCGCGCGACTCATCGTGATATTCCGGGCGACCGCATAAACCGGAGACGTCGGGGTAGCAAAAACGATTGTTCTCGTTGATCCGCAGCTTCATGTCGGAGTTGAAAACGAAGCAGCCTTTCGCCTTCGCGAAATTTCCGAGTTCACGAGTAAACGCTGCGGCAACCAAGGAATGTGGCCCCGTCCCGCCGGCCATCGCGATGACCTGACCGTCGTGATACTCGCTCTTTGCGAGGGCGGATCGCTCGATCGCGAGGTATTCCTCGGGCGAAAGGCGCGGAGTTTCAGCGGCGGCAGACATGGGCAAACTATACCGCGGTGAACCGGTGATTCAAGCTTGCCCAGCTTTGCCGTCAGTCCTCGCCGACGTCCGCCAGATACCGCTCAGCGTCCAGCGCCGCAGCGCAGCCCTGGCCGGCGGCGGTGATCGCCTGGCGATAGACGTGATCCGCGACATCGCCGGCGGCGAAGACGCCCGGCACATTCGTAAGCGTGCCCTCGTGCTGAAGGAGGTAGCCGTTCTCGTCCATGTCGAGTTTGCCTTTGAAAGCGGCGGTATTCGGAACGTGCCCGATCGCGACGAAGACGCATTTCACGTCGAGTTCGCTCTCTTCGCCGGTGGCGACATTCTTGAGTTTCACCGCGCGCATCTCGCCCGCGTCGTCGGTGAGATATGCGGTCGGCACCGAGTTCCAGACCGGCTCGATCTTCGGATTCGCCAGCGCGCGGTCGGCCATGATCTTCGATGCGCGCAG
>JANLQB010000868.1:0-2492 GCA_031367565.1 Verrucomicrobiota bacterium | reverse complement strand
GCTTCTCCTGCGCCCCGCGATGCCTTCGATCCTCGATGAATTCAAGGAAGCCTACGATTTGGTCATCTTTAACACCGCACCGATCCTCGCCACGGACGATACGCCGACACTTGCTCCAAATTTCGACGGTTCGCTGATGGTCGTCCGCGCTGGATTCACCTCCGCGCATCTCACGAAAAACGCGCTCGATACCCTTTATCAACGTCAGGTCAACGTTCTCGGCCTGATCCTCAACGCCATCGACGCCGAGATGCCGGACTACCACTACTATCGGTATCCGAAATACTACGCGGCGTAAGCTAGTCAGCGTAGCTTTGTCGGTTCACGAGTTCCCGGCTAGATGCCGCGACTGCCTCTTCGGTGAAATGCGGCGTGCCTGTTTCTCGACTCGCTGTTTTTCCAGAAAAGGCGGGTGCTCGTTTCGCCCGGCGCGATGCCAGTCTGCGCGGATCGCCGCTTCCACCACGGCCGAATCGCGTCCCTTCTGCCCCACGAGAAACGTGTAAAGCTCCTCCGCAAGTGTCCCCAGCGCGATCGAATGATGTCTCCCGATCCGCGGCCCCACCCAATCGCTGAACGCGAGAAAACTCTCAAAAGGCGACGCTCCCTCCTCCCATAACCTCGGGGTGCATTCCGCGAAGTTCCCGCTATTCCCCACCAAATCCCAAAAGCGCGCGAACCGGCGCATCCGCTGCATTGCCGTAAAATCCAGGAGCTTGTTTTGCAAAATCTCGTAAGGCGGATTCGGGCTGTAAACCATCTCCCACTCCGCATCATGACGCACGATTGGAGTCCCGCGCAACCGTTTCAAAATCCCCACCTGAATCTCCTGCGGCCCCATCGCCAGCAGCCGATCGAACCCCCGCCCAAAGCTCGCCATATCCTCCCCCGGCAGCCCCACGATCAAATCCGCGTGGACATGGACCCCCGTCTCCGCGCGCAGGAACCGCAAGTTATCCTCCAGCTTCACCAGATTCTGCCGCCGGCTAATGTTCCGCGAAGTCGCCTCGTCGAACGTCTGAATCCCCACCTCAAACTGCAACGCGCCCGGCGGAAATTTCGCGATCACCTCGCGCAGCGCATCTGGAAGGCGATCCGGCACCATCTCGAAATGCACGAACAGCCCTTCCTTCCAGCGCGCCAGGAAAAATTCCAGGATCGCCCGGCTCGTCGCGAGATTCAGATTGAATGTGCGATCGACAAATTTGAACTGCATCGCCCCCCGCGCCAGCAAGCCCTCCAGTGCCGCCAGAAAAGGCTCCAGCGCAAACGACCGCACCGGCACCTCCAGCGACGACAGGCAGAACTCGCACGTAAAAGGACACCCGCGCGATGCCTCCACATAGAGCACCCGATGCGCGAGATCCGCCTCCGAATACAAATCGTAAGGCAGCCGCAACTGCTCCGGCAGCGGCAGCGCCGCCGCGATCACCTTCGGTAAAACGCGACCTTCCAGCAGCCCTCGACACACTTCCGCAAACGCCAAATCTGCCTCCCCCGTGATCACGTGATCCGCGAGTTCCACGATCGGCTGCCCGAGCGTTTCATAACTCACCTCCGGCCCGCCGAGCACGATCTTCAGCTCCGGCCTTACCCTTTTCAAAAGCGCCACCACCTCCGTCGTCTGCGCCACATTCCAGATATAAACGCCCAGCCCCAACACGCGCGGACTC
This sequence comes from Verrucomicrobiota bacterium, assembly GCA_031367565.1. GTDB lineage: Bacteria > Verrucomicrobiota > Verrucomicrobiia > Chthoniobacterales > Chthoniobacteraceae > JANLQB01. The sequence continues at coordinate 819 of JANLQB010000868.1, read as the reverse complement.
CTCGCCAAAATCGCCTCCACCACCTCCAGCGGCCGCTGATTGATATCAAACTCCAAAATCTCCGCCCGCCCCTGCAGCTCCCCCAGATTCGCCAAGAGATAGCGCAGCCCAAACGCCGCATGGATGTAACGCGCATTAAGAGTGGCGAGGACGATTTCGGACATGGCGGGTGAATGTGGCGTGCTTTTGAAAGGAAGAAAGCCCGCACTCGTTGAGTCCGCTTGATCCTCTGGGAAAAGCGATGCGCGCGCGATCTTCCAGAAGATATTCCTTGCGCGATTGTTGTTTCAGTAAATATTGAAAGAAAGAAATGGGAATCCCAAACACCAAGAGTGCGAACGAAGAGGCCGCGAAACTCACGGCGGCTCGCGACGAGTTCATCACGCAATGGGGCGCGATGGGGAGTGCTTGGGGAATCAACCGGACGATGGCCCAAATTCACGCGCTTCTGATGATCACCGATCGGGCACTGAGCACGGACGAGATCATGGATGATCTGAAAATCAGCCGTGGCAATGCGAATATGAATCTGCGTGATCTCGCCGGTTGGGGGCTCATCCGCAGTGTCATTCGCAAAGGGGAACGCCGGGAGTATTTCGAAGCGGAGAAGGATGTCTGGAAGATGTTTTGCACGATTGTCCGCGAGCGGAAACGCCGCGAAATCCGGCCTGCGATCAATGTGCTCAAGGACTGTATCGAACGCACCGACGACCTGACTTCAACCGAAGCGGTCGCCTTCACGAAGCAGACAAAGGCGCTGTGCGAGTTCATGGAAATGGCCGACGGCGTCCTCAGCAAGGTCGTGCGTTCGCAGGAAAG
>JANLQB010000860.1:0-1687 GCA_031367565.1 Verrucomicrobiota bacterium | reverse complement strand
GATGCTCAGGATGGAAGCCTGCGTGATGATGCCGCCGCGATGCGCTTCCGGCGGCGCGGGCACGCGGCGGATCGCGTCGCCTTTTACGCCGTCGATGCCGTAGAAACGCGCGAGTCGTTCGTTGATCGTGACGAAATCGCTCTTGATCAGATTCCGCGCGTCGAGGTCTTTGCGCAGGATTTCCGCGAAGAAGCCTTCGGTTTCACGCACGATGGACAGCTCCAGATGGCGGTCGTATTCCGGGTAGAGAGTTTTCGCGGGCGGATTCGTCCCGACCTTGCGCAGCCCGAGCCACTGGCCGGTGAAGTTCTTCACAAACGCCTCGCTCTTCGGGTCGGCGATCATCCGTGTGGCCTGCGCGTCGAGGACCGCGGGTTTCAGCAGTTCGCCGCTTTCCGCGAGGCGGAAAAGTTCGTCGTCGGGCATCGATGACCAGAGGAAATAGGAGAGCCGCGCGGCCAGCTCGTCGCCGTTGAGCTTGCGCGGTTGCGCGGCCTCGGGCTCCACGAGGTAGAGGAAATGCGGCGAGGCCAGCACCGCCGCGAGCGGCACCTTGATCGCCTCGACGAATGACGGCTTTTCCGCGCGCAGCTTTTCAAACAACGCCATCTTCGAAGCCACCTCTTCCGGCCGCGCCGGACGCCGAAACGCCCGCGTCATAAACCGCGTGATGACCTCGCGTGCATACGCCTTTTCGTCCTTCTCCTTGTTCGTCGAATCGAAGAGCACGCGCCGGTGGCTCGCGGGCGGCCACGTCGGATGGATCGGCCCTTCCAGCTCGATCCAATCCACCATCAGCAGCGGCCTCGCGAACTCGTCCTTCCTGATGATCGTGAAGTTTTCCAGCACGTTGGTGACTTCGTAACCCTGATACAGGCTCACGTCCGCATCCTGCGTGGTAAAATGCATCGGCACTTCATAGACCTGCGGCGCACTCTCCGGCGCAGCGATGTCCATCTCCGCGACGGTTCGCGGAGTGCCGCCGAGATTCTGGGTGATCTTCACGCGCGGCGGGCCGTAGTCGTAGGTCCGCGCCGTCTCGAAATACTTCATCGTCGAAGCCAGCGCTTCGATGCGGCGCTCGTGCGCCTTCTCGTTCCCCGGTTCCTTCGCGTCCTCTTCCATGCGGTTCTTGTCGTGCAGCCGCCGCGCAGACTCCACCGCCTGCGCCCGCGTCGGCACGCGCCCCGCAGCGCGAAAGCGGACGATGTAGTTGCCTTCCGTCGGCACCTTGAAAAGGCGGAAAGTGATGACGCGATCCTCCGCCGGGTGATGCACGAGCGTGAAACCGTTCTCCACTTGGTTCTCCCCCTTGTTGAGCAGCACATTCTGCCCATCGCGTTTCAACCGCGTGCGGTCGCCGCCTTCTTTGTCCTCCTCCGGCTCGATATGCCATTTCATCACCGTCGGCTGCTCGCCCTCGACCAGCGCGCGGTCGAGGATTTGCCGCGCCGCCGCGTAGTAAAGCTCCACCTGCATCGGCGAAATCGAGAGCGCCTGCCCGATGTTATCGAAGCCGCCCGCCGGCGGATCTTCGGGAAACTTATCCGCCGGATTGAAATCGACCCCGACAAGATCGCGGATGGTGTTGTTGTATTCCGCGCGATTGATCCGCCGCAGCACCACGCGCGTCGAACGCCGGGCGATTTCCCCGCGGCCCAATTCCGTTTCGAGCCATTCCGCAAAC
>JANLQB010000837.1:0-3915 GCA_031367565.1 Verrucomicrobiota bacterium | reverse complement strand
CTTTCGCCTCCGGGTCCGTGGTGATCACCGCGTCGCCGATGCTCGCGAGCGTGACGCGAAACGATTCGCGCTGCGCGTGAGGTGAAATCCCGCAGCCAATAAAATGAAGGTCGCGGCCAGCGGAACGGCGGATCAGAGCCGCGTGCGATTCATGCAAGTGAAGAATTCTGTGAGGCTGCGCGGCAAAATAGGCGAGCGCGAGGTAGGCGGCGCAAATCGACCGCGCGCCTCAAGCGATGCGCCGGAGCAGCACGAACGAACGCCCGGGAAGCGTCCGCTTTTCTCCGGCGGCGTGCTCCACCGTCGGCTCGATGAAGCCGCGCTCGTCGGCGGTGTCGAGCACGACTGCCCAGCGTTGCGCGGCCTGATTTGGGAGGGTGAAATCGACGGCCTTATGCGAGGCGTTGAACAGCATCAGGAAAGTGTCGTCGGTGATGGGTTGGCCGTGCCAGTCGCGCACGTCGAGCGCGTCGCCACTGAGCAGCACGCCGAGCGTTTTCACGAAATTCGTACCCCATTCCTCGTCGCTCATTTCGTTTCCGCCGGGATTCAGCCATACGAGGTCTTTCACGCCCGCGCCGCGCACTTCGCGGCCTTGGAAAAATTTCGGGCGCCGGAAGATCGGATGCTCGCGGCGGAGGGTAATGAGGCGCGCCGTGAAATCTGTTTGCGCCTCCTCCTCCGGCTGACGCCGCCACGAAAGCCACGAGATATCATTGTCCTGACAGTAGGCGTTATTGTTGCCTTGCTGCGTGCGTCCGTATTCGTCGCCGCCGCAAATCATCGGCACGCCTTGCGAGAGGAAGAGCGTGGCGAGCATGTTCCGCTTTTGGCGGCGGCGCAGCACATTCACCGCCGCGTCGTCGGTCGGACCTTCCGCGCCGCAATTCCACGCATGGTTGTTATTGTCGCCGTCCTTGTTCTCCTCGCCGTTCACTTCGTTGTGCTTGTCGTTGTAGCTCACGAGGTCGTGCAGCGTAAAGCCATCGTGCGCGATGAGAAAATTGATCGAGGCATAAGGTCGCCGCCCGTCGTCCTGGTAAAGATCGCTCGACCCGGTGAGCCGCGCCGCGAGTTCGCCAACTTGGGAGTCGTCGCCTTTCCAATAGGCACGGACGCAGTCGCGATACTTCCCATTCCACTCGGCCCAACCCACCGGAAAATTCCCCACCTGATAACCGCCCTCTCCCACATCCCAAGGTTCGGCGATTAGCTTCACGCGTTGGAGGATGGGGTCTTGATGAATGATGTCGAAGAAACCGCCGAGTTTATCAACGGCGTGTAGTTCGCGCGCGAGCGTCGAGGCAAGGTCAAAGCGGAAGCCATCCACGCGGCATTCCGTGGCAAAGTAACGCAGCGAATCCATGACGAGCTGAAGCACGCGAGGATGCCGCATGTTCAGCGTGTTGCCGGTGCCGGTGTAATCCATGTAGTGCCGCGGCGAGTCGGCGACGCGGCGATAGTAACTCGCGTTGTCGATGCCTTTGAAACTCAGCATCGGCCCCAGATGATTACCCTCCGCCGTGTGGTTATAGACCACATCCATGATGACTTCGATGCCTGCCGCGTGCAGACTCTTCACCATCTGTTTGAACTCGGTCACCTGCTGACCCGCCACGCCACTCGCCGAGTAGCGAGACTCCGGTGCGAGATAACCGATGGAAGAGTAACCCCAATAGTTCGTCAGCCCGCGCCCTTCGAGAAAGCTGTCGTCCACGAAATGATGCACCGGCAGCACCTCGACCGCCGTGATGCCTAGTCTTTTGAAATACGCGATGGCCTCCTGCGAGCCGAGCCCCGCGTAAGTCCCGCGTAGATTTTCCGGCAGGGCGTCCCACCGCTTCGAGAAGCCTTTCACATGCACCTCGTAGATCACCGTCTCCGCCATCGGACGGTCGATCCGCCGGTCGCCGGACCAGTCGAACGCATCATCGACGACCACGCAGCGTGGCATCAGCGCAGAGTTATCGCGATCATCCATGTCAAAGTCTTCATGGCCACCCACGCGGTAGCCAAACATCTCCGCCGCCCATTTGAACCCACCGTTGATCGCCTTCGCATACGGATCGAGCAGCAGCTTGTTGGGATTGAAGCGGTGCCCTGCCTCCGGCTGCCACGGTCCATGTACGCGATAGCCGTAGAGTGTCCCGGGTTTCGCCTCCGGCAGATAGCCGTGAAAAACATGATTCGTCTTCTCCAACAGCCGCCTCCGGCCGATTTCGCGCTGCGGATCGGCGGGATCGAAGAGACATAGCTCGATTTTCTCCGCGTGCTCGCTGAAGAGCGCGAAGTTCGTGCCACCACCGTCCCAAGTGGCACCGAGTGGATAGGGGCGACCTTGGTAGACGCGGAATGAATTCATGGATATTCGGTGTGGTTAAGAGTTACTCCGCGCATTCGCCGCCCGATTCGCCGCCGGATGTAGAAATCAGGCCAAACCCCGTCCAAAAGTTTTCCGCTCTTTCACCCGCCCAGCCGGCCACGATGCGGCGAACTGGATGGTGACAACAAACCTCTAACCGAAAGGACAAAACATCATGCTCTCCTGGGCCATCACATTCCTCATCATCGCTCTCATCGCCGCCGTGCTCGGCTTTGGCGTGCTCGCCGGAACTGCCATGGGAATCGCGAAGATCATCTTCGCGGTTTTCATCCTCCTGTTCATCATCTCCTTCATCATGGGACGGCGCACTCCGCCCGTGGGATAGATTCAAAATTCCCAACGCCAAGCGGGCCGGACGTGAGAGCGTCCGGCCCGTTTCCGTTTCGTGGAATCAGCGTGCCTTGTCGCGCACCACGTCAGCCGCGTCGCGGAGCTTGTCCTCGATCTTATTAGCGGTCCTGTCGATTTTCTCGCCGATCTTTTCTGCCGTCCCATCACCCCTTGGCGGCATTGCTGGCTCCTCCGCCCGAAATTGCTTTCGCACTTCCAAACGGTCGAAGCGGACCCGCTCCCCTTCGCGATAGCCGTGCAAGTCAGCGAGCTTACGCGCGGCTTCAGCGCGGCCGTCGCCAGACTTCGTTGCGACGTGCTCCACCAGTTCCGCGATCTCGCCGTCGATTTCCGCAAAGGCTTTCTGCACCCGCGCCTGCTGCACCGTGGAGGGCGTTTGCTCGAAGGTGTCGATCTCGCGGCCCAGGGCTCGCGTCTCGAATGTCACCGTGCGCGCCACGGGCAGCGGAGTGGGTGCAGGCGGCGCGGTTTCGATGATGACGGTCGGCCGGCGATTGCAACCGGCAGCGAGCGCGGCGGCGATGGTGATGGACAAGATGTGAATCTTCATGCGCGGGAATCGCACGGGACGCGCGCCCTGGCCGTGTCACTGGCAGGTCGGCGGCGCGATGCGCGTAACCCATGCGCCGCCCATCTCCCCCAATCCACTCGACGATGGGCGGCTCCGCCAGCGCATCGTTTTGCTCGCGCCAAATGAGCAGAAGCTCCCGCGCACCGGCTGGCGCGTCTTTCGTCGCGAGGTGTCGCGGTGGGACGACACCGCTGCCGGATTTCGCGACACATTTTCCGCAAGCATCGCGGCGCTCACAGAGTAGCGGGGGCGTTGGCATGGGGAAGGCAACGGTAACGACGACAACCAATCCACCATCCCATGCTCTACTCATTCGACGATCAACGCTTCCAAAACCGCCCTCAGCTTTCCGTCGGTGAAGCGACCGACGAACAACTCATGGCAGGTATCCAGCGCGGCGACGAACCCTGCCTTGATTTGCTCCAGCGCCGTCATCGCGCGCTGCTCCGCACCATCATTGGCCGCATTCTTTCCAACGATCACGACGTCGATGAAGTCGTGCAGGAATGCCTGCTCGAAATCTGGCGTCGCGCCGAGAGCTACGATCCGGCGAAAGGGCAGGCGCTCGGCTGGCTCGTCACGCTTTCCCGCCGCCGCGCCATCGACCGCC
>JANLQB010000825.1:0-3232 GCA_031367565.1 Verrucomicrobiota bacterium | reverse complement strand
GTGAAACGGCGCAGGTCGATCGCGTTGTGAACGAGGGAGATTCGTTCGCGCGGGACGCGTTCGTATTTCAGCAGAAACTCCACGATCGACGCGGACACGGCGCAGATGTGCGTGGAGAAACGGTTCGTGAAAGTGTCCAGCGCGAGCCGCATTTTTTCCCGGTAGCGGTATTCGTCGTTCGCCTGATCGTGATTGAATCTCACGGGCACGCCGAGCAGCGCGGCAAGCGGTTTGGCCACGAGATTCGAGGCGATGAGGTGGCAGTGGACGATGTCGAAATCGCCCGTGAGCAGCAGCCGCAAAAGATTCCAAAGGTAGAGCGGCACGAATTTGTGCGGCGACAGCGAATGCACCGGCACGCCCAGCGCGCGAAACCTTTCCCAGTAAACGCCGCGCCCATGCATGGTCGCGACTTCCGGCGCGAAGCGCGTGCGATCCGCACACGCGATCAAATTCACCAGCGCCTCCTGCGCGCCGCCGAGGTCGAAGCTGTCGATGACGTGGAGGATTCGTTTCGGTCCGGACATGCGTTCAGAGGAAAACTACCGCTCCTGCCACCTCGCAAACAGCCAGTAGCTCCAGAGGAAAAGGCGGTGATCGGCGCGGTGTTCGCGGTGTTCGGTCCACTTTTTGGCAATGAAATCCGCGTTGAGGAGCGGGTCGGTTTTTGCGGGGTCGATGGGGAATTTTCCTTCGGCGAGCCAGCGGCCGATGGGCATGCCGAAACCTTTTTTGGGACGGTCGATGATTTCCGCTGGGAGGAGCGGGGCGAGGGCTTTTTTCAGGATCCACTTCGTCATGCCGCCGCGGAGTTTGAGCGGCCAGGGGATGCGGCGGGCGAGATTGACGACTTCGAGATCGAGGAACGGGGAGCGGACTTCGAGCGAGTTGAGCATGCTGGCGCGATCGACTTTCGCGAGGATGCCGTCTTGCAGGTAAAGGTTTGTCCAGAATTGCAGGGCGCGATCGACGAGGTTCGGTTGCGCGCAGCGGTCCCAGGCTTCGATGGCTTCGCTGTAGAGCGTTTCGACGGGCGTGGGTTCTTGGAAAAGGTCGTCGATGTCGCGTGGTTCGAGGGCGCTCATCCAGACGGCATTCCAGAGCGCCGGTGGGTAGCTGAGGCCCATCAGGGTGCGCTTGATTTTGAAATCGAGACTGATGTTTTGGTGCGAAACGGGGAGGCGCGCGGCGAGGTGACGGATGCCGGCGTGGATGGGCTTGGGGACGAGCTTCGCGTAGAGCTCGGCTTTTTTTAGCGCGCGGAAAGGGTCGTAGCCGGCGAAGAGTTCGTCGCCGCCGTCGCCACCGAGCGCGACGGTGACGTGCTGGCGCGTGAAGCGGCTGAGGAGAAATGTGGGCAGCAGCGAGCCGTCGCCGAGTGGTTCGTCGAGGCGCGCGGCGATGTCGGCGACGAGAGCGGTGGATTGGTCGAGGTCGAGGATTTCCTCGCGGTGATTCGTGCCGAGGTTTTTGGCGACGAGGCGGGCGTAGCTGGATTCGTCGAAGCTGGGTTCGTTGAAGCCGATGGAGAAAGTGTTGAGCTTTCCAGCGGGGACGTGTTTCGCGGCGAGTGCGGCGATGGCGGAGGAGTCGATGCCGCCGCTGAGGAAGACGCCGAGCGGAACGTCGGACATGAGGCGGCGCTGGACGGCGCGGTCGAGGGTGGCGCGGATTTGAGCGCACAAGGGTTCCATTTCCGACGAATGGTCAATGGTTTCCCACAAGGGTTCGGCGATGATCTGACTTCCTTGATAGAGCTTGCGGAGATCACGTCGGGGACCGTCGAACTGCTTCACGATCTCGAATGACGGCATCGCAGCAATCCGATCGAGAACCGGGTCCGGCTCGATCACGAATTCCCACCAGCGCGAGACGCTCAGTTTTCCACTCGCGAGATCGAGCGTGAAATTGTTTCCGCCGGGCAGTTTCCACACGCGCTCGTAGATGCTGCGCGGGGAGGGGATGTAGCAGTGGGCGAAGTATTTTTTCAGCGAGAGCGCGTCGATGTTTCGCGGGCAACTCGGGTGCTGGAGCAGCGCGGGGAGTTCGCTGGCGAAGCCGAAGGTGTCGCTTTCGTGAAAGTAATAGAGCGGCTTTTTGCCGAAGCGGTCGCGGCTGCCGAAGAGGCGGCGGCGTTCGCGATCGTAGATGACGAAGGCCCACATGCCGTTGAGGCGCTCGATGAAATTGTCGCCCCACTCTCGGTAGGCGTGGAGCAGGACTTCGGTGTCGGAATGGTCGGTCGCGAACTGGCAGCCGAGCCGCACGAGTTCGGCGCGGAGTTCGACGTGGTTGTAGATTTCGCCATTGAAGGTGACGCCGAGTTTTCCATCGCTCGTCCACATCGGCTGCGCGCCGCAGGTGATGTCGATGATCGAGAGGCGGCGATGGCCGAGGAAAACGCCCGGGTTTTCCTCGGACCAATGGCCTTCGGCGTCGGGGCCGCGGTGGCGGATGGCGTCGGTCATCCGGCGGAGGACGCCGAGGTCTCCGCGCCCGACGAAGCCGGCTAGGCCGCACATGGCGCGTGTTCGCTGCGAGGTTTCGCCTGCGACGTTCGGCGCCCGAAATCAAACGAGGATTCCCTATTCACTGGTCGCCTCATTTTCTCCGCGGTCTTCCACGTTCCGCGTGGCGCGCACGAGATACACCCGCTTTCCCTGCGATTCGTAAAAGGTGCGCACGATCATTTCGGCAAGCAGGCCCATCAGGATGCACATGAGTCCGGTCATCGCGGTGAGGATGGTGATGAGGAGCAGCGGGTTCTTAATGAAAGATTCGCCGATGAAAAATTTGCGCCAGAGCGCGTCGGCTCCGCTGATGAAACTGATGACGAGTGAGCCGAAGCCGACCGCTCCGAAAAGATACATCGGCTTTTGCTGGAAGCGGTCGAGGAACTTCACCGTGATAAGATCGGCGATCACTTTCAGCACGCGCTCAAGGCCGTATTTCGACTGGCCGCTTTCGCGCGCGTAGTGGCGCACGACGACTTCGGTGATGCGCGCGCCGTGCCAGCCGGCATACACGGGGAGGAAGCGGTGCATTTCGCCGTAGAGTCGCACGCCTTCGATGACTTCGCGGCGATATGCTTTCAGCGAGCAGCCGAAGTCGTGGAGTCGCACGCCGCTCACGAATGAGATCAGGTGATTCGCCAGGATGCTCGGGAGATTGCGCTGGAGCGCGTCGTCCTGGCGGTCTTTGCGCCAGCCGCTCACGACGTCGTAGCCCTCCT
>JANLQB010000821.1:0-3714 GCA_031367565.1 Verrucomicrobiota bacterium | reverse complement strand
CACCAGCGACGGAAAATTCAGCGGGCGGGGCGGGGCGCGCGGGTTGGCCGGTTCATTCTCGCTTGATTCCGGAAGCCTCGAAGAATTTGCCGCGCTGGAAAAATCGCTTGTCGATGGCGGATTCACGCAGGCGCAGGCCTTCCGCGTCCGGTCCGGCGATGTGGAAATCAATGGCACGGTCGCCGTGCACAACTTCCAGTTTTCCACGGACGAAGGTGCGATCACCGTCCGCGGTTCGATCGACGCATCGGGCGCGCGCGGCGGCACGATTTCGCTGGCCGCGAGTGGAAGCGTCACGCTTCTCGATACGGCGCGCCTCAGCGCGGCGGCGGACGATTTCGATGCGGCGGGAAAAGGCGGCGCAATCACGATCGAGACGCGCGGGCAAAATGGTGGCGTCCTCGATTTGCGGGCGGGTTCGCAGATCGACCTTTCGGTCATGAGCGGGAATGCGGACAGCGCGAGCTTTGGGCGATTCAGCGGCACGCTGCATCTGCGCGCGCCGCAAAATTCCGCGGGCACTGATGTCGCCATCGCGCCGATCGGCAGCACGATCAACGGTGCGTCGAGCATGGTCGTCGAAGGCTACAAAATTTTCGACGCGGGTCCGGGCGGCCTGATTTCCGCAGCCTTGCAAAAGGAAGTTTTCGACAACGGCGTGGCCTTTCTCGGAGCGAAAGGAACGGCGAGCGCGGGCTACGATGCGATGCGGAATCGCCTGCTCGGCGGCAACCCGGCGATCGGCTCCACGCTCAGCATTCGCCCCGGCGCGGAACTCAACAACCGCGCGGGCAATCTCACGCTCGGCGCGTCGGGCTCGACTTACACGAGCGACTGGAATCTCGCGACGTTCCGCTTCGGACCGCAGAGCGCGCCCGGACTGCTGACGCTCCGCGCGGCGGGAAACATCGTGCTTTTCAACTCGATCAGCGACGGCTTCGTGGACGGGAAATACACCGCCGAACTCTTGCAGCCGAATGCCGCGTTGCCGCTCAATGCACAGTCGTGGAGCTACCGCCTCACCGCCGGCGCGGACTTCGCCGCGGCGGACGCCTCGCGTGTCGCGCCACTCGTCGGACTCGGGACGAGCGGAGGTTCGCTGCTTCTCGGAAAAAATGGCGGCGCAAACACCGCGCCGACTCCTGGCGCGAATGCGATCACGGCCGCCGCGATCGGAAACAAATTCCAAACGATCCGCACCGGCTCGGGCGACATCACCATCAACGCAGCGCGCGATGTGCAGTTGCTCAATCAATTCGCGACGATCTACACGGCGGGCACGCTCGTCGCCGATCCGACGAAGCTGCCGGGTGGCGGCGAGTTCGATCTGCCGATCCGTAATGTGAGTCACACCGTGGATGGGACGCTGGGGGTGCCTCAGCAGGAGCCTTACTACGCGGTGCAATATACGCTGGGCGGCGGCAATTTGGTGATCAATGCCGGGGCGGACATCGCCCATTTCACCAAAAACACCGCGGGCCAGCTCATCGCGGATTCGGAACGCGAGATGCCGACGAACTGGCTCTACCGCCGCGGGAATGTCGATCCGCTCACTGGAAAATTCGGCGCGGCACTTTTTGGCGATGCGGCTTCCACGACGTGGTGGATTGATTTCGCGAATTTCTTTGAGGGCGTGGGTGCTCTCGGCGGTGGAAACGTAACGCTGACCGCCGGGCATGATGTCGCAAATGTGGACGCCGTCGCGCCGACGAACGCGCGGATGGCGAAAGGCGTTCCCGATCCGGGCACGTTCCTCGAACTCGGCGGCGGTGATGTCACGATTCGCGCGGGCCGCAACATTGACGCCGGCGTGTATTACGTCGAACGCGGACGCGGCACGTTGAGCGCGGGCGGGGAGATCACGACGAACAGCACGCGCTCGCCGGTCAAAGGCATCATCCGCAGCGAGGCCGACGTGCTCGATTCGCACACCTGGCTGCCCACCACGCTCTTCGTCGGCAAGGGCAGCTTCGATATTTCCGCGCGCGGCGACGTGCTGCTCGGCCCGGTGGCAAATCCCTTCCTGCTCCCCGGCGGGATCAGCAACGCCTATTACTACAAATCCTATTTTTCGACCTACGGGGCGACGAACGAAATCAACGTCACCTCACTCAGCGGCGACGTGACGTTGCGCAACGCCATCACTCCGCCGGGCGCACCGGACATTGCACCGGCGCTGGTGACGTGGTTCAGCAATGAACTTCTCTTCCAGCCGGGCAGCACGGCCAACTTCCAGCCCTGGCTACGGCTGGACGAAAGCAGCGTCGCGCCTTTTGCCACGCTTTCCACGCTCATGCCCGGCACGCTGCGCGCGACGGCACTGGCCGGCGACATCAACGTGGTCGGGACGATCAATCTTTCGCCCGCGCGGAAAGGCACCGCAGAACTCATCGCGAGCGGCGCCATCAACGGCCTGAATGTGACGGGCCTGAACCGCGTCATCGGTCTGCCGGATGCCGTCGCGTGGGGCGTGGGCCGGCTCAATCTCTCCGATGCAAATCCTGCCAGCGTGCCCGGCATCGCTTCGCCGCTCGGCTACCAGGCGCTCTTTGGCACGGAGAAAAGCACGGCGACGACCGACGCCACCTTCCTCACCTCCGTCGATGCGCTGTTTACCGAAAGCGGCTCGACTCTCGCCTCGCTCAACGAAAAGCAGGCGCTGCACGCGCCGGCTCTGCTGCATCAGGGCGATGTGGCTCCGCTCCGCCTCTATGCAGGTTCCGGCGACATCAGCGGGCTCACCCTTTTCTCGCCGAAAGTCGCGCGCATCTTTGCGGGCCACGATCTTACCGACATCGCGCTCTATATTCAAAATACGAACGCCGGCGAGATCAGCGTCGTCACCGCCGGGCGCGACATCATCGCCTACAGCGCGAACTCACCGCTGCGCGCGCTGGCCACGGCGGAGGGAAATCTCGTCGGCGCATCCAGCCTCCCGCTGGCGGGTGACATCCAGATCAGCGGCCCTGGCACGCTCGAAGTGCTGGCCGGACGCGACCTCGATCTCGGGGTCGGCCCGGCAGGAAACGGGCTCGCGCTTGGACTCGTCAGTGTCGGCAATGCGCGCAACCTGTTCCTGCCATTTGCGGGAGCGGACATCGTCGCGGGCGCGGGAATCGGGCCGGCGACTGGTTTGGAAAACAGTCCGCTCGATTTCGCGAAATTCGTTACCGACATCCTCAAGTCCGGCGACAACGCGGATCGCTACCCGCACGATTTCGCCACGCTGAGCCCCGTGCAGCGCAGCCTCGCCGCGCTCGATCTTTTCTACATCGTGCTGCGCGATGCCGGGCGCGACCACGGCGATCCGACGAAGCCTACCTTCGGGACATACGACGGCGGTTTCACGGCGATCAAGACGCTCTTCGGCGACGGCGAATATCATGGCGACATCTCGCTGACCGCGCGCGAAATCAAGACGCAGGCTGGTGGAAACATCAGCCTGCTCGCGCCGGGCGGAAAAGTCATCGTGGGCCTCGATGTCGCGGGTACGCAGGCGCTCGACCAGGGCATCCTCACCGAGTCCGGCGGAAACATTTACATTTTCGCGGACGACAGCGTGAGCCTCGGCACGTCGCGCATCTTCACGCTGCGCGGTGGCGACGAAATCATCTGGTCGTCGAATGGAGACATCGCCGCCGGTGTCGCCTCGAAGACCGTGCAAAGCGCGCCGCCGACCCGCGTGCTCATCGACCCGCAATCGAGCGATCTGAA
>JANLQB010000797.1:0-3079 GCA_031367565.1 Verrucomicrobiota bacterium | reverse complement strand
CTCAGCGACCAGCAGCTTGAGTTTCAGATTACCGACCGTCTGAGCTTCAAGCGCTTTCTCGGACTCACCGACGCGGACAAGTCGCCGGATGAGAAAACCTTTTGGGCTTTCCGCGAAACGCTGACCAGGAACGAACTCATCGAGCCATTGTTTACCATCTTTCACGCGGCGCTCGAAGCCAAAGGGATGTTCGCCCGCAAAGGCGAGATGGTGGACGCCACGTTTGTCGAGGTGGCGCGGCAGCGCAACTCGCGCGAGGACAACGCCACGATCAAGGCCGGCGGGGTACCGGAAGGGTGGAAGGACCAGCCGCAAAAGGCTCGGCAGAAGGACGTTGACGCGCGCTGGACAAAGAAGAATGGCGAGCGCTATCACGGCGACAAGAACCAGGTGAAGGTGGATACCCGGAGCAAGCTGATCGAAGACTTCACGGTGACGGCGGCCTCGGTTCACGACCGTAATGCCTTGGAGGAACTGATCGCGGAGGGAGACCCCACGACCTATGTGGACAGCGCCTATACCGGAGCGCGGTGTGAGCAAATATTCGCGGAGAGAAACGTGCAGGCCAAGCTCATTGAGCGGGCCTACCGGAACAAACCTCTCAACGGAAGCCAGAGGAGAAACAACCGGGCGCGCTCCAAGATTCGGGTCAGAGTGGAACACGTCTTCGCGACCATGCGGAGGTGCATGAGAAGCGCGTGGAACCGGTGGATTGGCCTGAGCCGGAACCGGGCGATGATCTCGATGACGAACCTGGTCTATAACCTGGTGCGCTTCGAGCAAATCGAGCGGCTTGGACTCAGGAACTGGAGGGCCGCATGACGCACCTGGGAAAACGACGCGGAATCCTAACCTGGGACGCCTGTTGTGCCGCTCTTGCCTCGCCGTGCCATCCCCCGGTCCTTGTCCTTCCGGCGTGCGGCTTTCCCTAGCTACCTATATGCAGGCGAGATGTTAGCAAATGTGGATTAATAGAGGTTCCCATCAAAGAGTCCCCGAAACGCGCGCACCATTTCAATACGATGGCCCGGAAGGCCGGCGTGAAAGTCGGGGCCCAATACTGGACCATCGGTGCTTACGACGGCGTAATCATCATCCGCGCCGGCAACGAAAAGAAGGCTTTGCACCTGCTGACGCTGCTGGCCGCCGCGGGCAACGTTCGCACCAAGACGTTACAGGCTTTCACCGATAAGGACTTTGCGGACATCGTGGGCTGAGACGACACTTGTTCCGCTCCCGCATGCCTTTCGATCCCACTCCTTCCACCGAGCGCCCCGACATCACGGATCGCGCTGACATCGAATGTCTCGTGAACACCTTTTACGACAAGGTGCGCGGCGATGATCTGCTCGGATTTATCTTCAACGATGTGGCGAAGACGGACTGGGGGGCGCATTTGCCGAAGATGTATGCGTTCTGGGAGACGATGATTTTTCGCAACGGTGGCTACCTCGGGAATCCGCTCGCCGCTCACGCGCGACTGGTGCCGCTCACCGCGATGGGACGTCCGCAGTTTGACCGATGGCTGGAGGTTTTTACCGCCACGGTGGACGAGCTTTTTGCTGGAAAAAAAGCGGAGCACATCAAAAGCAGCGCGGCAGACATGGCGAACGTCATCCACGCGAAAATCAACGGCGTTGAGCAGGCGCGCTACGATTACTCAAAGCTCACGCCTGAGCAGCGCGCCCGCTATGCCAGCTATCAGCCGAAGGTGTTCACCCCTTGAGCGAGGCGGATGATGACGCGGCGCGGCTTGCGGAGACTTATGCCGCGGTGGCGATCGCCTCCGCGCTCAAATAGCAGCCGGGATCGTTGGCCCATGGATCGCCGGGGCGCTGCCAGGCACGCACGCGGAATCCGCCTCCGCAGATGTCGCGGAAGCGGCAGTCGGAGCAGCGGCCTGTGAGCGGGCGCGAAGTGCTGCGCAGGCCGTTGAGCTGCGTGTCGTCAGCGCGTTGCCAGAGGCGGCTGAACGTTTCCGTCTTCACATTGCCGAGCATGTGATCCTGCCAGAATTGATCGGGATGCACCGCGCCCTACGTGTCGATATTTGAAATGCCCACGCCGGAACTGTGGTTGCCGCCGCCATTCCAGCGCAGCAACTCCAGCGCACGCGCTGCGGATGCGGGATCGCGTTCGCGCTGGCGCATCCAAAGATATGCGCCGTCAGCGGGCTGATCTACCGTGAGCACTTCGCGTGTCTGGCCCGTGCGATGCCACGCTTCCACGCGCTCCATGATCGTATCGAGCGCCTGGCGCGTGTCGTGCGGCTCCAGCAGCGAAAGGTCCGCGCCGCGTCCGCTATAGACGAGGTGGTAAAAGCACACGCGCTGGATTTCCTCCGCCTCGATGAAGTCCAAAATCCGCTCCAAATCAGTGACGGTGTGTCGCGTGAGGGTAAGGCGCAGACCGGATTTTCGCCCGACCTCGCGGAGGTGGGGAAAGGCCGCAATGGTCTTGTCGAAGGCACCTTTGCGTCTGCGGAATTGATCGTGCGTTTCGCCGATGCTACCGAGCGGGATGCCCACGTATGAAAAGCTGAGCGCCGCCGATCTTGGTTTCTTCAAACCGCGGATTGCTCTCCGACGGAGGTTGGCAAATACAGAGCGGTCCCTCCGCGAGGTAGTCGCCGGTCATCGCAAAAGCGCGGGCGCGTGAGCTGCCGCAGAGCGCGCGATATTCGCAGTTCGCGGAAAAGCGGGGCGTTTTGGTAAACGTCGAGCAGTTCGTCCTCGCGCACATTGCCCGCGGTGATCGGCAGGAAGCCGCTCGGCTGGATCTCATCAAGCAGTTGCACGAACGCATCGAACTGCCCTAGATTTTGCCGCGTGAAAGTCGTGGGCCCATTCGCCCGCCTTGATTTGGATCAAACTCCGCCGCGATCGTGCGCGATCAGCTTCCCTCTCCGAGATTCGCCCGGAATTGCGATTCCAGTCGCTGCGGCGAGAGGATGCGGATGCGTTTGCCTTCCACGGCGATCTGGCCGGCATCGCGGAGCCGGGCGAGGGCGCGGGAGAGCGTTTCGTTGCGCGTGCTAAGTTCGGCGGCGAGGACGGTTTTGGTGACATCGAGCGCGATC
>JANLQB010000065.1:0-3522 GCA_031367565.1 Verrucomicrobiota bacterium | reverse complement strand
GCGCGACCGGGATCCCGAGACGCGTTCGCGCCATCCGCGTTTCATGGCTGCGTCACCGATTGTTGACTTACGTATCGCAGGAAAGCGTGTTCTCGATGTGGTTAATCAAATGCTCTGCCATTACTTCTGGGAAACGCGTATGAAGAATCGGCTACCCCAGGATGAAGACTTCCAGATGCCTTGCATCGCGATTCATAACGCGACAGTTGAATCGAGTCTCATGAGCCTCAGAATCCTTGATGATGTCTTCGCCTGCACACGCAAATATCCTGGAGACTTACATCAGAGCGACTTTCCGGGGTTTGTTCGCCTCTCGCCCTTTCTATCCCAAGAACACCGCAAAGACATCGACCAGCGGATTGCCCATCTCAATCACCCAAAACTGATTCCCGGTGTTCATGGATTTCCATACAAAGACCTTCTGCGCGGAGCGACTCCTGTTGCCGAAGCCTTCTGCCAGTATTTAGGCAACCTACGTAGCATATTCAACGTTCAAGACCTTGAATACGTCAGCGGCACTTCAACGGTTCTGAAAGACGTTGCTCGAGAATATATTAACGCCTAAATCACCGAAGACCTTGCAACGAAGAAAGCTCATAAAACAATGGATGCTGAAACTAAGTTCCTCAAGGGTGCGTTGAAGCGTGCCAAGATGCGGCGCGCGCTAACATCGTCCAACCTTACCGAGGACGAAGGGTATGTTTACTCGACCCTCAAGCAAACGCTTTCGAAAATGGCTCGAGAAGACGGTGACCGGCAGATTTCGCCGCTCGACTTCGGGCATATCATCACCCTCAGCAAGGGCTTCTTAAGCCATCTTATTGACGACCCGGATTCGCAGTTGGTCGCGCAGTGCTGGGCGCGACTCTTTCGCGAGTTCGACGATGATTATATGTTCAGCACTTACGGAGTTTCCTTCGGTGAAATGTCAGTTCTCACCGTTGAAGAGCCAAGTCGCACTTGCAGCGAAATTAGCCCGCTTCGAATTTCCGGTCATGATAGCCATCCCGCGATTGGCTCGGCATCGGAATACGCCTACATCAAAACGCACTTCGGAACGCCCGGGCCAGATTATTCGCCAATTGTAATCTCCTGGATTGAGGTCGGTGATGCCTTCTTCACGACCCACAAAATCGAGTTCGCATCAGGTGAAACCGAGACTATTTGGTTCCACTGCGATTATGCCGGTTTCGATTTACCGGCTGAGCTACGAACCGGTAACATCGGGTTTAGACGACCGTGCCATTACTCCTTCTCCGACCGTCGTGTGTATGGTGTCCAAAACCAGGCTCGGTCTCCCGAGCATTTGAACCGCATCATCACTTATTTTGAGATGTGGCACGCATACGTAACAGAACTTGTAAAATGATTCCCGACTAAGGAGCGTGGGGACCGATCTCATTAAATGTCCGCTGGCTTCAGCAATGAATAACGCGCCATTTGGACAACGGAAAGTCCGCGCCTAGGTGCGCTCAAGCGAACAATTCGCAGATACCAGACCATGGGCACCGACCATCCTCACTGAAGAATACTCGCCATATCGAGTCTGCTTCGCATGGACCTGCTTGCACCCCGCCGCCGTTTGCGCGAGAGGATGCGCCCGTCGATGAAGTCTGACGTTCTCGATCAAATCGCCAGCTCCGCGCCGATGGCGGCGAAGTTGGGAGAGCTGCGTACTGGCAACGACGTGGTGTTTGAGCATGTGATCGAGGCGGCGCAGCCGTTTTTGGCGGCAATCATCGCGCGGCAGGCGAAGAGTCGCGTTTGGATCGTGTGCCCGGATGTGCGGCGGCAGGAGGCGTTTCACAATGAGCTGCTGAACTGGTTTCCGGACGCGCTCTTTTTCCCCGAGACGGATGTTGCGCCGATCGAGGGGGCGATTCCTGATCCGGAGACTTCGGCGGAACGGCTCGGAATCGTGCAGCAACTTGGCGGGAAAAAGGGGCGCGAGATCGTGGTGCTGACGCGCGCGAATTTGCACGGCGAAGTGCCGGCGCCGGATGCGCTGAAGCAGCTCGCGATCGTGCTGAAACGAGCGACGCGGCTGGATCGTGAGAAGTTGATCCGGCAGCTCGCGGAGGCGGGTTACGAGCATGTGCCGCAGGTTTCGGCGCGCGGGCAGTTCGCGGTGCGCGGGGGAATTTTGGACATTTATTCGTTTCATCACACGCTGCCGATTCGCGTGGAATTGTTTGATGATGAGATCGAGTCGATGCGCCATTTCGATCTCGATGCGCAGACGAGCGTGCAGCAGGTGGATTCCTGCACGCTGCTGCTCGGCGAGGCGGAAGACCGGACGTGTCCGCTGCGGGATTACATGCGCGAGGGGGATGTGACGATTGATGCGGGGGCGGATTTTTGGGAGGCGCGGGTGAGGATACTGGAAGGTGCCATCACCATGGAAAACACGGAGGACGCGGAGGAAGAAGGGCCGATATCTGATTCTGAAATATCCGCATCTTCTGCGTCTTCACCGGTAAATCCCGGTGCCGAAGATTACGCGACCGCGTTCTTCGATCACGGGCTGGGGGAGTTTGAGGCGGGGGATTTTGTGGTGGATGAGATCAAGCGGGAGCAATTTTTCCAGAGCTTGCGCAACTGGCGGCTTGAGGGCTGGCGCGTTCACATTTTTTGCAACAACGAGGGCGAGATCGAGCGGCTGAACGAGATCATCCCGGCGGTGGAAACCGATCCGCTGAAATTCACGATCGGCACGCTCGCGCGCGGGTTCATTTTTCCCGAGGCGAAGGTCGCGGTGCTGAGCGATGCGGAGTTGTTCGGGCGTTATCGGAACAATCGCGCGCGGCGGCTCGCGATGCGGCGCACGCGCGAAGTCCAGCGGCGGGCACAGATTGATTTCAGCGAGCTGAATGAGGACGATCTCGTGGTGCATCTCGAACACGGGATCGGGCGCTATGAAGGGCTGAAGCAGATCCCGCGGGCGGACGGGCACATCGAGGAAGTGCTCGTCGTGGCGTTCGCGAATGAGGCGCGGCTTTACATCCCGCTGGAACAATCGTTCCTGCTCGCGCGTTACGTCGGCGTGGGGCGCGGGAATCCGCCGCTGAGTGCGCTCGGTGATGCGAAGTGGGCGAAGGCGAAACAGAGCGCGGAGAAGGCGGTGTTCGATTATGCGGCGCGGCTGCTGCAAGTCCACGCCGAGCGTGAGACGGCGCGCGGGTTTGCGTTTCCGCAGGACAATAAGTGGCAGAGCGAATTTGAGGCGTCGTTTGTTTATAAGGAAACGGCGGATCAACTCGCGGCGATCAATGCGACGAAGACGGACATGGAATCCGAGCGCCCGATGGACCGACTCATTTGCGGCGACGTGGGTTTTGGGAAAACGGAGGTGGCGATTCGCGCAGCGTTCAAGGCGGTGATGGGCGGGAAACAGGTCGCGATCCTCGCGCCGACGACGGTGCTCGCGCAGCAGCATTACCAGACGTTTCGCGAGCGGATGTCGGACTATCCCGTGACTGTCGGTTCGCTTTCGCGTTTCCGCACACCCGCCGAGCAGCGGAA
>JANLQB010000724.1:0-5760 GCA_031367565.1 Verrucomicrobiota bacterium | reverse complement strand
GTGAAAGAGAACCGCACTTACGACCAGGTGCTGGGCGACATGAAGGAAGGCAACGGCGACCCATCGCTCTGTCTCTTCAATGAAGCCATCACGCCCAATCACCATGCGATCGCCCGCGAGTTTGTGCTCCTCGATAATTTCTACGTCGAAAGCGAAGTCTCGGCCGACGGCCACGAATGGACGATGGGCGCGTATGCCACCGACTTTGTGGAAAAGACCTGGCCGCTCAGCTATGGGCACAACCGGCGCGACAAGTTTCCCTATCCCGCGGAGGGTAACTTCGCCATCGCCACGCCAGCGGGAGGTTATCTATGGGATCGCGCAAAGGAAGCGGGCGTGACCTATCGCAGCAACGGCGAATGGGTAGCCAACGGACGTGCGGGCCAGCCTGGTACCGCGAAAGCCAAGGCTCTCATCGGCCACATCGACCCACTCTATCGTAGCTTCGAGATGGCTTATCCCGATGTGAAACGCGCGGAACGTTTCATCTCCGAGCTGCATCGCTTCGAGCAGGAAGGCGAAATGCCCCGCCTCCAAATCGTGCGCCTGCCGAACGACCACACCAGCGGAACCAGCCCCGGAAAGCCCACGCCCACGGCGCACGTCGGCGATAACGATCTTGCCTTTGGCCGGCTCGTTGAAGCCGTGAGTCAATCCAAATTCTGGTCGCAGACCGCGATTTTCTGCGTGGAAGACGACGCCCAAAACGGTCCCGATCACGTCGATGCCCACCGCACCATAGCCTTCGTTGCCAGTCCCTACGTCCGCCGAGGCACCAAGGATAGCACCCTTTACTCTACCTCCTCCATGCTGCGCACGATGGAGCTGATCCTCGGCCTGAAACCCATGAGCCAGTTCGACGCGGCTGCCATGCCGATGTTCGCCAGCTTTCAAAACGAGCCGGACCTGAAGCCATACGTGACGCGGGAAGTGACCGTGGATTTAGGGGAAAAAAATACCAAGACCGCATGGGGTGCGGAGCGCTCAAGGAAGATGAACTTTGCAAAAGAAGATGCCGCCGACGATCTGCAACTAAACGAAGTCATCTGGCGCTCCATCCGCGGTCCTGAAAATCCCATGCCTGCTCCAGTGCGGGCGGCATTCGTCTTTACCAAGGCGGAAGATGAGGAAAAAGAGAAGAAGGACCGCGATTGAGGCGCTCTCCATCTCGACAATTCCCTGCACTCACGTTAGCCCTTCTAGATCATGAAACGACTTCTCCCATTTTTTATCATTCCCGTCGCGACGATGCTTGCCGCCGAGCCTGGGTCGCTCCCTGCATACAAGGTCTCCATCGAGCGCCTCGATCCCGCCTTTGACAAGCTCATCCCGGCCAACGCCGTTATCGAGAAGTGTGCCCAAGGCTTTAACTGGTCGGAAGGCCCCACCTGGTTTCAAAACGCGATCGTTTTCTCGGATGTCCCGGAAAACATCATCTACAAATGGGCTCCCGGCGATAGCTTGACCGCATCCATCTTTCTGAAACCCAGTGGGATGCTAAAACCTACAGCCGGTTTCGCAGAGCAAGGCTCCAATGGGCTCGGCACCGATGCTCAGGGCCGTCTGCTCATTTGCCAGCATGGTGAACGTCGTGTCGCGAGGCTGGAAAAGGACGGCACTCAAACCAGTCTTGCCGACAAGTTTGAAGGCAAACACTTCAATTCACCCAATGACCTTGCCCGAACAAAGAGTGGTGACATCTACTTTACCGATCCGCCATACGGACTCGACAAGCTCAACGATTCTCCCCTCAAGGAACTGGCATTTAACGGCGTCTTTCGTATCGCTGCCGATGGCAAAGTCACGGCGGTCATCAAGGATCTTACCTTTCCCAATGGCATCGCCATTTCTCCCGACGAAAAGATCCTCTATGTCGCAGTGAGCGATCCCAAGCATACCAACATCATGGCCTACGACCTCCAGCCCGATGGCTCGGTGGCGAATGGTCGGGAGTTCTTTAATGCAGAGGCTCGGAAGAAGCCCGATCTCAAAGGTGGCTGCGATGGGATGAAGGTGGACAAAGCGGGGAACATCTTTACTACTGGCCCCGGCGGAGTGCTGGTCATCTCGCCAGCAGGTAAACATCTCGGCACGCTGCTCACCGGACAGCAGACTGGCAATTGCGCCTGGGGTGACGATGGTTCCACGCTCTACATTTGTGCGGATATGTATTTGTGCCGAGTGAAAACTAGTACCAAAGGCGCAGGCTGGTAAACCGATCTACCGCCGCACCCGCAGGAAGCGCTGGCTGGCTGCGGTCGTATTTACCGTGTCGCGTATTGCCACCGGTTTCACACCCAGCGTCGGCGAATCTCCCGAGACATGGCCCGGCCCCGCAAATGAAGCACCCAACACGCTTGGGGCGATCGTGATTTACGGCCCTGTCCAATTGCCCGTCGTCTGGACTTCGATCGTCACGCCATCGCGAGTTGCGTCGCGCGGCAGGAACACCCGCAATCTTTCTCCCACGGGATACCTACTGCGGGTGATAGATGTCGCCGCCACCTTCTGGTAAAAGCGGCGACCGCAGCAGGCCATACTCTCCGAGATTGGTGAAGCCATCGCGATCAGCGTCCCCGAGTTCATGGGTAAACGGGCCGCCCAATGCCGTTACCTTCCAAAGCCAATATGGGAAAGGACTATAGGTGTATGCCGCACCTTTTTCGAAGAATGACTTGCCGCGCCGTCGTAGCGCGTTCTGTGGATGGATTTAGGGATTGACTTGCGGTGGAGGTTTCGGTGTCCTTCGCGCGTCATTCCCCACCGTGAAACTGCGTTTTTATCAAGGCTGCGGATTTTTCTTACGTTTCCTCCGTTTTCAAGACGGAAGGGATACAGAAAGGGTCGCACTTTGACCGAGCGATGGCTTTGGATCAATGAGCAAGCTGCGGGGCCATTTTCGGAAATGGCGATTGAGCGCAAGGTGGCGAAGGGGGAAATCTACGGCAGCACTTTATACTGGCACGACGCTGCGGAGGAGTGGCGTTCGCTGCGGCATTTCCGCGATGGGGCGCACGCGGAGGAATTGCGCGAAATTCGCGCGCATGGCTGGCCCGGTGTGGAATTCGTGGCGGGGCGCACGGAAGAGGAATGCCCGGTTTGTCAGACGATGCATGGAAAGCGTTTCGCCATCGCAGAAGCGCCGGCGATTCCGCCGCCCGACTGCACATGCGATCCGTGGAGTCTGGCGAAGTTGATCGGGCACTATTGATCTCGGAACGAGCATGGGTCCGGAGGTTTCCTGACCAAGTAGTCGAGTTCGTCCGGGTGACCGGTCCTGGCGAGGGTTGGGAAACCACCCTTGGTTTTATAAATATCCCGCCGCGTGCAGACGCCGCGTGAGGTCGCTCTGGCGCGTGAGGGCTTCGCGATAGGTTTCTTTGTGCGCTTCGTTGGGCTCGGCGCGCGTGTCTTCGTCGAGGACGACGAGGCGTTTGCAGAGTTCTCGGAAGGTGATGGGCTGGCCGGTGGCCATGGCTTGCGCGAAGCCGCCCTGGATCGCTGCGCCGAGGGCCGCGCCTTCGGCCGATTTCAGGCAGACGGTGGCGACGCCGAAGATGTCTGCGCAGATTTGCCGCCAGATCGCGCTCTTGCTGCCGCCGCCGGTGAGACGTATTTCAGTGGGCGTGATGCCGAGTTCGCGGAAGCGCGCGAGGCCGTAGGCGAGGCCGAGCGTCGCGCCTTCCATGACGGCGCGGGCCATGTGCGGAGCGGTCATGTTTTCGCAGGTGAGGCCGTGCATGACGCCGGTGCCTTGCGGGAGATTCGGGGTGCGTTCGCCGTTGAGATACGGGAGGAAAAGAAGTCCGCTGGCTCCGGCGGAGACGGTGGCGATGTTCTGTTCGAGCTGCTCGTGCGACCAGCCGTGCATTTTGCGGAACTGCTCGGTGGCAACGGTCACATTCATCGTGCAGGCGAGCGGCATCCAGCGATCCGTGCTGTCGCAAAAGGCGGCGATTTCGCCTTCGGGATCGATGACGGGTTTATCCGAGCAGGCATAGACGGTGCCCGAGGTGCCGAGGCTGACGGTGACGACGCCGGGCTGCACGTTGCCGGTGCCGATCGCGCCCATCATGTTGTCGCCGCCGCCCGCGCTCACCACGATTTCGCTCGAAAGGCCCCACTCGGTGCGCAGGCTTTCGCGGAGCAATCCGAAGGCGCGTCGCGAACTGGCGAGCGGGGGGAGCGCGCCGGCGAGATCGGGGTCGATGAAGTCGATGAGCGGCTCGCACCATTTCTTTTCGCGCACGTCCATCAGACCGGTGCCGGACGCGTCGCCGAACTCCATGCCTCGGTCGCCGGTGAGGTGGAAATTGATGTAGTCGTGCGGGAGGAGGACGGTCTCGAGCGCCTGGTAGTTTTTGGGCTCGTTCTGTTTCAGCCATAGGATTTTCGGCGCGGTGTAGCCGGGCAGGATCGTGTTTCCGGCGAGCTTGATGAGTTCTTCGGCTCCGCCAAATTCATCCTCGAACTGCTGGCACTGCGCAGCCGTGGAAGTGTCGCACCAGAGCTTCGCCGGTCGGATGACTTTTCCCTTTTTATCCAGCGGCACAAAACCGTGCTGCTGCCCGCTGACGCCGATCGCCTTCACTTCGTCCTTCCGTTTTCCCAGCGCGGCGAGCACCTCCGACACGGTCTTGTTCACCGCGTCGATCCACTCTTTCGGGTCCTGCTCCAAATGCCCCGGTGGCAGTCCTTCGATGAGCCCGTAGCCGTGCGCGGCGGACGCGAGGAGCTGGCCGGTCTCGAGGTCGAGGGCGATGGTTTTCGTGCTTTGTGTGCCGCTGTCGATGCCGAGGGAGATCATGGGAATTTTAGATGGATGATTTCAGATTTCAGATTTGAGGGTGAAAGCGATAGCCAGATTGGAGTCGCGACGCTAAATCTGAAACCTGAAATCTGAAATCTGAAATTCCCTCATGGTCAAAAAGCTTCTCCACACCCGCTATCGCGTCACCGATTTGGAAAAGACGGCGTCGTTCTACAAGGACGTGCTCGGCCTCGAAGAGACGCGCCGCCACAAATCTCCGCGCGGCTCCGAGCTGGTTTTTTTCAAAGCGCCGGGTAGCGAAGAGGAGATCGAGATTTGCAAATACGACGCCAGCGGGCCGGTGAATGTCGGCACGGACATCACGCATCTCGCGTTTGAAGTGGACGACATGGACGCCTTCGCTGCGCACTCTGCGGCGAAAGGTTACCCGCTTTCCGATGGGCCGACGCCGACGAGCACTGGGAGCGTGATCGCGTTCGTAGATGCGCCGGAAGGCTACGAGATCGAGCTGATCCAAAGGGCGAAGAACTGACATGGACTTTGACTGGCTCGATGCGCCGTTCGATCTGCAAAAGGTAACGCCGAAGGAGATCGAGGAATCCTTTGAGGACCCGTTTTCGATCCGGCTGATGCCCGACGGAACGGGCGACGATGAGAAGGCGCGCTATTTTAATTTGGGGAAAAGCGTGAATGAGCGCGGGATTTTCACGGTCTTCTGGACGGATGGGAAACGCTACCGCGCGATTTTTTCTCGCGATATGACACCGGAGGAAGCCGCGTTTTACGATCGCAAGAATTCGGTGAACTGAGGAACCGACTATGAAAGTAATCACTGCCTGGTCTGAGTTGCCGCATTTTGAAACGGAGGAAGATGAAGCCGAATTTTGGGCCGACGCGCGGCTCGATTCGCGCCTGATGAGCGCATCGATCCTGAAGGCGGACAACCGCGAATCGACGACGATCACATTGCGATTCGATCCGCGGATGCT
>JANLQB010000674.1:0-2234 GCA_031367565.1 Verrucomicrobiota bacterium | reverse complement strand
CTGCACGCGCGGCACGCGATGCTCGGAAATGTTTCCGGCAAACACCGCAGCCCGGTGCGCGGGTCGTCGCTGGAATTTGCGCAGTATCGCAAATACGTGCCGGGCGATGACACGCGGCGGCTGGACTGGCGGACTTGGGGGCGCAGCGATCGGTTTTACATCAAGGAATTCGAGGCCGACACGAATCTGCGGCTCTGTCTGCTCATCGACACGAGCGGCTCGATGGGCTTTGGGCCGAAGGGGAACACGCGGCTCGATTACGCGCGCAAACTCGCGGGCACCCTCGGCTACGTCGCCGCGCAGCAGGGCGATGGCGTCGGGCTGTGGAGTCTGGCGGAAAAGGCGGTCGAGATTCCCGCGAAACGCGGCGCGACGCATCTCGGGCTGGTGCTCGATCAAATGGCGGGCCTCGAACCGACGGGCAGCACGACGCTTCTCACTTCGCTCCACGATGCCGCGGAAAAAATCCGCCAGCGCGCGCTCGTCATCATCCTCTCCGATTTCTTCGTCCCGCCCGCAGAGCTAAAATCCGCGATCCAGCATCTGCGTTTCCGCAAACACGACGTCGCCGCGTTTCACCTCCTCGATCAGCGCGAACTCGATTTCGATTTCGATCGCCCCGCGCGTTTCATCGACATGGAAGGCGGCGAAGCCATCCTCGCCGACCCCTCGCTCATCGCGCGCAATTACCGCGAAGCCGTCCGCCTTTACCTCGCCGAAATGGACGACCTCGTGCGCACGACCGCGATGGATTATCACCGCGTGAAAATGGACGAGCGCTACGACGACGTGCTCGCCCGCTTCCTCCTCGGCCGAACCCCGAAACGCGGCTCGCGATGATGAACTCACGCAAAGGCGCAAAGACGCAAAGGTTCGTCGCGCGATACGAAACCATCGCGCTTTTGTGCGTTCTGCTTTTGATCGCCGGTTGCGCTTCTCCGCGCGAAATAAGTCGGAGACAACTCGAAGCCGAAATCCGGCGTCATTCGATGGAAACCGTCAATGGTGTCTGGTATGCCGGTTCTCGCGGTGGCTCCCAGTTCATTTCGCACCAAAGTATTTTTGGCAGTCACATGTATCGGATTCGCACCGAGGAGATTTCCATCAAGTCGCCGTTTTCCTATACAACCGATCAGCAAAAATGGATTCCACTCAAAGAGGCTGCGCCGAATTCCAGCAAAGGTCTTTCACTCCGTTGATCGCGTGAAAAAGACTCACGAGCGGCGCTGCCAATCCATGCGATGACCTTCCTCGCTCCCCTTCTGCTCTGGGCGCTGCCGCTCGCGCTGCTCCCGGTCGTCATCCATCTCATCCATCTCTACCGCCGACGGCAGGTGAAGTGGGCGGCGATGATGTTCCTGCGCATCGCGCAGCGGATGAACAAAGGGCTTTCGCGGCTGCGGCAAATTCTCATCCTCACGCTGCGCGTGCTCGCGGTGGCGGCGATTATTTTTGTGCTCACACGACCGCTCGCGGGCGGGTGGCTCGGGCTCACGGGCGGTGCGCCGGATACCGTGCTCGTGCTCGTCGATCGCTCGGCGAGCATGGAGCAGCAAAACCAAACGACCGGCGTGAGCAAACGCGCGGCGGGCTTGCGCAACATCGCAAAGGCCATCGACGACGCGGTCGGAAATCGCTCGCGCCTCGTGCTCATCGACAGCGCCCTCGCGCAGCCGCAACCGATCGTGAAATCCAGCGCGCTTCTCGACCTCCCGCAGACCGAGGCGACCGACACCGCAGCGGACATCCCCGGCATGTTGCAAAGCGCTCTCGACTACATTTCCACGAACAAAACGGGCCGCACCGATGTATGGCTGCTGAGCGATTTGCAGCAGAGCGATTGGGATGTTTCTGGCGGGCGCTGGGAGACTTTGCGAAGCGCGTTCGCCACGTTGAAGGGCGTGCGTTTTCACCTGCTCAGCTATCCGGAAAAAGCGGTGGACGATATGGCGATCACCGTCGAGCGCGTGGCCCGGCGGGCTTCGGAGGAAAAGGCAGAGCTGCTCCTGGATTTGCGCATCACGCGGCAGAGCGATGATCCGCAGCCGGTGGAAGTGCCGCTGCGATTTGTGGTCAATGGCGTCGCCACCGCGGCGAAGGTGACGATGAAAGAAAACCAGCTCGTCTTGCAGGCCTACGCGATCCCGATCGACCAGACGACTGTGCGCGGCTGGGGCCGCGTCGAACTCCCCGCCGACGCCTCCGCGCCGAACAACGTTTTCCATTTCGTCTTC
>JANLQB010000044.1:0-3755 GCA_031367565.1 Verrucomicrobiota bacterium | reverse complement strand
GGGCTGTTCTCCTCGGTCGCAGTGAAGAACGACTTGGTCCAGCCCGCATAGACATTGGCGTAAGTCGTGTCGGCGGTGCCGGGCGTCCCGCCTACGGAGTCGCCGAGCGCCCAGGCCGTGGGGCGCTCATAGTCATTCCACGGCGGGCTCGTAGAGCGGACGACGAGCGCGTAGCCATTTGCGGCGGTGAGCGTTCCAGAAGCGCCGATGGATGGCACGCCATACCAGAGCGGATCGTATTTGAAGGAGAACACCGATTCGCCCACCGCATCCACGATCGCGATCGTTTCGCCATCGTTCGCGAGGTTCCCCTCATACTGGCCCGCGACCACCGCACCCGATCCGGGGTAGCGCAGATTGTAAGCAGCGAGCAGCGAGACGACCACGCAGCGCTGGCCGGGCTGAAGCGTGAAGCCCGCGGGGAAAGTAAACGTCACGCCTTTGTCAATCATCGCTCCGCCGAACGCGAGCGGAGAGGCCCCGGTATTGACGAACTCGATGAACTCAAAGTCGCTCGACTGCACACCGGGCAACGCCGCGGTCTCGGCGGCCGTCGGCGGAAGCGGGTTGTAGTTCAGCTCGGTGAGGCGGAGGAAGTTTTGCGCAGCCGTCGGCACCGCCGCATACGTCGTCGTCGCCATCACGATGTCCTGCTCGGGCGTCGCGCCCGGTTTCACGAGGTCGATCGTCTCACCGCGCGCGGAGAGCTGGCCGGAATACGGACCGGCGACCAGACGATATTCGCCACCCTTCGGGCTCGTCGTGCGCTGGCGGAAAAGGTAGGGATCGCGCACGACGTGAAGACGGCCCGTATGGACATCGCCGGTCGCAGGGTAGAGGCTATTCCCCATGAAAGGCGGAAGGACGGTGCCGCCGCGGAAGGTGAACTGCACCGCGCCCTGGATCTTCCAGCCCGAGATGTCCACGTAGATGCCGCTCGTATTTTTGATGATGAAATACTCCTGCGCTTGATTGCCTGAAGCCGGGTTCGGATCGACGGCCTCGATGCTGAGTCCCATCGGCGAAAACGGTTGCGGCGCCGGGATCGTTTGTCCGATGAGTTGCGGGTTGCCATTGAAAAGCAGCGTGCGCCGGCCTTTCAGAAACGCGGGCGTCGTATCGCCGAGACCTTCGGCATTGTTCACGGCGGCAGGGTTCGGCGGATTGGGATTCGCGTTGATCATCCGCAGCGCCTGCTTGCGCAGACCTTGATCATGCGTCGCGGCATCGAAGGCGTTATTCGGCGAGATCGCCGAACCGCCCCCGTCCAGCCAGTAGCCCCATTTCTGTAAATCCAGATCGCCATCCGTCAGGAAAGCCGCACCGGGCGGATCAATCGAATCCACGAGCTGATTGATCCGCCGCTCAAACGGCCCGTCCGTCGCCGTCGCCGAGACCAACAGATTATCCATCAGCGAACGCATCCGGCGCAGAAACATTCGCGCCATCTCTGGCGCAATCGTGGACGCATCCGTGTTCATGATCATATTCATGACGCGGTTTCCCGGAGCCGCACCGAGGACGAGCCCCGCCTGGCTGTGAATGTCATCGTTAAAATAAGCCTGCGAACCCGTCCACGTGTGCCCCAGCGACAGATCCTGATCCCACGGCAAAAGCGACCACTCCCGCGTCCCATTCGTGTCGCGATAGATGTAGTAATTCTTGTGCCCGAAATCGTTGTTGATGATGATCACGTTCGTTGCGAGGTAGTTGACCAGCGAAGCAACATCCACGTTGTCATAAGCATACTGTCGGCGCTGCAAGAGGGTCTTCGCCGCTGGATCCATTCCGGTCTCGAGCGCCTGCAAATCCGCCGTGCTCGTATCCGCGTCGCGCGTCTTCTTTTCCACGTTCACGACATCCTGGAGCGAATTGTAAACCTTGTAGAGCGCACCGTTCGGGTCGAGTCCGGCGCGATCAGGAAAATCCGCATCGCCATTTTCCACCATGTCGTAAAGACCCCAAAACGCCCCATTCTGCTGCACCCGGACCACGTTTGCCCAGTGAGCCGCGAGATGCTGGGTCAAAGCCCACGTTTCCCAAGCCATCGTATCCCGCACCCGGCTCTTATCCGCCCACGTCGTGATCAAGTTGATCGCCCGCTGCCGGTTCTCGCCTTCCTTCCACTGAAAGCGGTTGTCCTCGCTGAAGTTGAAATTCTCGCTCTTTTTGTCCACCGCAAAACCGGAACTCGATTGACCGTGAAGATTCACGAAAACGTTGTCGTAAAACCGGCCAAGGTA
Organism: Verrucomicrobiota bacterium; assembly: GCA_031367565.1. Classification (GTDB taxonomy): domain Bacteria; phylum Verrucomicrobiota; class Verrucomicrobiia; order Chthoniobacterales; family Chthoniobacteraceae; genus JANLQB01. The sequence continues at coordinate 1,512 of JANLQB010000044.1, read as the reverse complement.
AAACATCGAACAACGGGTCCCCGTCGTCGTCCGGGAACTCACCGCGTCCTGCACGAACCAGTGCAAGATCGGGAGTTGCGATGTCGTGATGTTATCCAGCGCGACCGTTCCGAAATACTGATCGTTATCCGTCGTGTCGCGATAAGGCGGCTCATTGCTCACCGTATTGGCGTTATCCGTCGCCCGCACCAGCCACCGGATCATCTGCCCCGCCGTCAGCGCCGTCGTCGGGATTCGCGCCGTAAAAATGCTGTCACCCGCGATCGCATCCGGCGCGATCCCATCGTCCTTCATCGCCACCGCAGTCTCCGCATTAAACGTCGTGCGATAGCGCACCTGCACCGGATTCGTCGCATTGAGCGGCTTCAAGCTCGGGACCACTTTTGCCGAGATGACGATCGGCGCACTTCCCACCCCACCGACCGGGCGCGGTGGTTGATCCGTCGCCTGGCTGATACTCGGCCCGAGCGCCGTGATCGCAGCAGAGTTCGCCGCCCCCGGCGTCGCGGTCGCGAGGTAGCCTGCCGCCCCGACGCCTGCCGTCACATTTGCCTCCAGCATCGGCCGGCAAAAGGCGCGCGATCCATTGGGCACCGTCTGCACGTCGGTATCCTGCGTACTCCCGTTCGTGAAGTTGAGCATCTGAAACGACAGCACATTTTTCCCTGGCACCAGAAAGCTCTGCCACTGCTCCGAGGCCGTCTGCGTAAAGACCTGAAAAGTCGGCGTCAGCCCCTCGCTCCGATCCAAAATCGCGCCCGAATTCCACAACGTGCCACTCGAGAACGACTGCTTGATCAGATTCCCATTCAGATAGCAGTTAAACCCATCGTCGTATTTCACCGAAAGCCGAAGGCTCGCGATCAATCCCGGATTCGTCACATCAAACGCAAAACGCACCATCGCCGTCGCGTTCACGTTATACATCGCCGCCTGCAAATCGCCCCCCGCACCGATCAGCGCCGATTGCAGCCCCGTCGTATCGTAGCCAAACCCGGAACTACCAGCCTGCCACCCCGAGTCATCGTAGGCGATTGAGTGCCACCCCGCAGCCCCCGTCGGCATTTCCGCCATGGAAACCGGCACCTTCGCCACCCCCGGCGCACCCTCCGGCAGCAGCGTCTGCAGCGTCGTCGTCACGATCACTCCATACGCGATGTCCTGCACCTGCTGCGGGTAGCCATTGTAGCCATGCTCCACCGTCAGCCCATCCCCACGCACCAGCGCCAGATAGCTTCCCGCATTCTTCGCCAGCTTGAAATTCGTGTGCAGCTTCATCACGTCGAGCTTCCGGTTCTTATTATCCGCAAAAATGAGCACTCGCGCATTCGCCGCCAAAGAAACCACCGGCGTCGCCACTGGAAACTGCCATTTCCGAAGATCAGCCGCGTCATCCGTGAGATACCACCCATTCAAACTCACCGCCGTCGGACCCGCATTCCAAAGCTCGATCCAGTCGGAGTGATCCCCATCCTCATCCACCTTGGAATTGACCTGATTATCCGCCAGGAA
>JANLQB010000600.1:0-3182 GCA_031367565.1 Verrucomicrobiota bacterium | reverse complement strand
GCCGCTCCATTGAGCAGGCCACCTCAATCTTCCGAGCAATCTGAACGCTTCCTCAAAGCGTATCGCTGGATGATGCTCGCGAGGCTGGCGGAGGAGCGAATCGCGAATTTGTATCGCGGCGGAAAAATCACCGGCGGGGTTTTTCTCGGAAAGGGGCAGGAAGCGCTGAGCGCGGCGGCGGGGATGGCCTTGTGCAAAGGCGATATTTTTGCGCCATTGATTCGCGATCAAGCGGGGCGGTTTGCGTTTGGGGAAAGTCTTCTCGATTTCTTTCGCACGTATCTTGGCTCGCGGCTCGGGCCGATGCGCGGGCGGGATGGGAACATCCATCGCGGGCGTCCGACGCAGGGGCAGTATGCGATGATCAGCCATCTCGGCGCGATGATCCCGGCGGTGGCGGGAGCGCTGATGGCACGGCGGTTTCGCGGAGATACCACGGCGGTGGGGCTGACTTCGATTGGCGAGGGCGGGACTTCGACGGGCGCTTTTCATGAAGGGGTGAATCTCGCGGCGGTGGAGCGTCTGCCGTTGGTGATCGTAGTGGCGAATAATCAGTATGCTTACTCGACGCCGAATGACCGGCAGTTTGCGTGTGCGGATTTGGTGGAGAAAGCGGCGGGCTACGGGATCGCGGGGCACTCGGTGGATGGGACGGATTTGGGAGCTTGCCTGGATGTTTTGGAAAACGCCGTGGGCCGCGCGCGGAACGGAGCCGGGCCGCAGATGGTCGTGGCGACCATGCTCCGACTGGTCGGGCACGGTGAGCACGATGATGCGCATTACGTCGATCCCGCGCTCCGCACGGCACCGGTCGGGCAGGATTGCATCGGCCTCGCGGAGCGGCAGATCGTTGAGGCGGGTTGGGCGGATGCGTTAACGCTGGCGCAGTGGCGCGATGAGACGACGCGGCAGGTCGAGGAAGCCATCGCGACGACGGTGCGCGAGCCGCTTCCCGATCCCAACACGGAAACCTGGTGCGCGCTCGCGACGCCGCATTTGCGCGACGGATTTTTACCGGAATGATCACTTATCTCGAAGCCATCCGCGCCGCACAGGAGCGTGCGCTCACCGACGATCCTCGCGTGTATATTTACGGGCAGGATGTCGGCGCATTCGGCGGCGCGTTTAAGGCGACGAAAGGGCTCGCGAAACAATTCCCCGGACGCGTGCTGGATTCGCCGATCATTGAGGACGCGATGGTCGGCTCGGCCATCGGCGCGGCGATCGAAGGGATGCGCCCGATCATCGAGATGCAGTTCGCGGATTTCTCGACGATCGGCTTCAACCAGATCGTGAATCACGCCGCGACCCTGCACTGGCGCACGAATGTCCCCTGCCCGATCACGATCCGTCTGCCGAGTGGCGGCACGGCAGGCGCGGGGCCGTTTCATAGCCAGAGCATGGAAGCGCTCTACGCGCATTATCCCGGCCTCATCGTGATGACGCCCGCGACCGTCGAGGATGCCTACTCGATGCTGCTCGAAGCCGTGGCCATCGACGACCCCGTGATCTTCTGCGAGCACAAGTATCTCTATTACCACCTGAAAGCCGAGGCGCTCCCGACCGAGGCCATGCCCACGGGCAAAGCGCGCGTCGCCCGACCCGGCCGCGATGCCACGATCGTGACGTATAGCGCGATGGTCCACGAATCCATCGCGTGTGCGAATGAACTCGCGACGGAAGGTTGGGAAATCGAGGTCATCGACCTGCGCTCCGTGAAGCCGCTCGACACGGACACCGTGCTCGCCAGCGTCGCGCGCACGGGCCGACTGCTCGCGGTCGGCGAAGCGTTTCCGTGGGGCGGCGTCACCGCGGAAATCGTCGCGCGCGTCGCGACCGAAGGCTTCGACCTCCTCGACGCCCCGCCGAAGCGGCTCAACGCGAAAGACACGCCCGTTCCTTATCACCCGAACCTCTGGGGCACGCATCGCCCCACCGCCCGCACCATTGCCGCCGCGATGCGCGATTTGCTCCGGCTCTAAATTTTTTCACCGCATGTTTCCATCCATCGCCCGCGTCCCGGTCATCATGCCGCAGCTCGGAGAATCCATCGCCGAGGCCACCATCGTGCGCATCGCATTTGCCATCGGCGACGAGATCGATGGCGACCAGGAAGTCGTCGAAGTCGAGACGAACAAAGCGACCATGGGCGTCACCGCGCCGTGCCGCGGACGCATCGCGGAGTGGATCGTGGAAGTGGGGCAAAGTTATCCCGTCGGCACGACGCTCGGCTGGCTCGAAGTCAGCGAAGATGAAGCCGCGCGCCTCGGCCTCGACACCGCGCCGCCCGCATCCACCGAGGCTTCCGAAGACACGCCGCCCGAGCCCGCTTCCCTGCCCGGACGCAACACCGTCGAACCCACCGTGCGCGGCCTCCCCGTGCCCGCGCACGCCGCCGGAGCGAGCTATCTTTCTCCGCGACTCAAAGCGCGCATGAACGAACTCGGCATGCACGCCGCCGACCTCGCCGGCATCCCCGGCAGCGGCGCGGCGGGCCGCGTGACCATCGACGACTTTGAAAAATTCGTCGCCCGCCTCGACGAACACAAACTCAGCCCCGCCTCCTCCATGCGCGTCGCCGTCGCCGACGCCATGCGCCGTTCCTGGACGCGTCCGCTCGCCACCGTCGGCATGTCCGTCGTCCTCGATCCCCTGCTCGCGCACCGCAAAGCCAGCGACCCAAAACCCGGCCCCGCGCTCTACGCCCTGCGCGCCCTTGCCCTCGCCCTTGCCGAAGACAGCGCGCCCGCCGGACGCCTCATCGGCGACAAGATCGTGCATCCAAAAGCGATCGACGTCGGCTTCGCCGTCGAAGCCGCCGACGGCGTCCTCGTCCCCGTCCTCCGCAACGCAGACACCACGACCCTTTCCGAAATGGTCGTGCGCTACAACGAACTCGTGGAACTCGCCCGCCAGCGCCGCCTCCCCCTCACCGCGCAAGGCGGCAGCATCGCCACCGTCACGAATTTTGGCACCTTCGGCCTCGAATGGGCCACCCCGATTCCGCTCCCCGAACAAACCATGGTCCTCGGCCTCGGCGCAGGCCGCGTCGCCCCGAGTTGGGATAAAGCGACGAAACAATTCCTGCCCGTGACCGAAGCGTATCTCACGCTCAGCTTCGACCACCGAGTCCTCGATGGCGGCGGCGCAGGCCGCCTTCTGCAGCGCATCTCCGCGCTTTT
>JANLQB010000030.1:0-2044 GCA_031367565.1 Verrucomicrobiota bacterium | reverse complement strand
GCCAACGGTGGTTTCGGGGCCGAATAATGGGCACCAATATGGATCACTTCATCATCAATCTCACCGACTCTGCTGGCCTCGATCAGCAGATTGTCATCGGCGTCCAAGGGCTTCGCGATGTCGGATGTGCGGCGCAGTACGCGATCGACCAAGTGCTTTCGCAACGCGGGCGAGAGATCGCATTTCCTCTCTTCGTGGACATCCATCGCGCGCAGGACTTCCCGCAAGTCGAAACACTTTACGATGGCGCTCGAGAGCCGGTCGTGGGCTTGAACTAAATCGTCAGCTGAAGGAATGAACCTCCGGGCAATCACGGGCGACCGTGTGTTCAAACTGCTCAAGGAAACCTCTGACGCATGGATGGAGGACAACGCGCTGCGACTCAGCGCGGCGCTGGCTTATTACTCCATCTTTTCCATCGCACCGCTGCTCGTCATCTCGATCAGCATCGCGGGCCTTGTGCTCGGCGAGGACGCGGTGCGCGGACAACTGACCGAGCAACTTCAGGGAACGATCGGCAGGCAGGCCGCAGAGGCTGTGCAGACGATGGTACAAAGTGCATCCAAGCGTTCCGACGGTTGGCTTGGCGCGAGTGTTGGCTTTGCCACGCTGATGCTGGGAGCCTCCGGTGTCTTCGGTCAGTTGAAGGACGCGCTGAACACGATTTGGGAAGTGAAGGCAAGGGGCGGCGCGGGCGTGGGGGGCTTTCTCCGCGCGCGGCTGCTGAACTTCGGCATGGTGCTCGTCATCGGTTTTCTCCTGCTCACTTCGTTGCTGCTGACCACGGCCTTCGCGGCGCTCAGCGGTTACTTTGAGAAACTGGTGGGCGTGCCTGTATTTTTCGGTGTGCTTGTGGGGCTCGGCGTTTCCATTTCGCTCGACACAGTGCTCTTCGCTTTCATTTTCAAAGTGCTGCCCGACGCAGAGATCGAGTGGCGCAATGTGTGGACCGGCGCGGCGGGCACGGCGCTGCTTTTCGAGTTGGGAAAATTCGGACTCGGTATCTACCTCGGGCGGGAAAGCACGGCTTCGAGCTTTGGTGCGGCGGGGTCGGTCGTGTTGCTCTTGCTGTGGGTCTATTACGCCTCAGCGATCCTGATGTTCGGCGCGGAGTTCACGCGCGCCTATGCGCGGGCGACTGGGTATGAAATCAAGCCCGCGGCCGGGGCCGAGCCGGTCACGGCGGAGGCTCGTGCGCAACAAGGGCTCGTGGCGGCAGACGCGATGCTCGCGCCGTCGGAGCCGCGCGTCATCGCGGTCGCGGCGAGTCCCGCGAGCACGAATCCTCTCGGGCTGCTCCTCGCGGTGACGGGCACCGCCTTTCTCGTCGGACTGCTCGCGCGACGGCGCGCGGAGCAGGCAGAAGAACCGATGACGCGGATTCGCGAAGGCATCGCCGGGCTCGGCGAACACACTGCGGAAAACCTCGCCGCGCTGATCGAACGCGCCCGCCGTGAAGTGAGTCGGCGCATAAATTGAAGGATGTTTTTTATACGCGCACCGCCACGGCACCACGCGATGCAAAAACACTATGAGCAACACTATATCCATTCTCGACGACCTGATCGAAACCCTCAAAGACGGCCAGCAAGGCTTTCGCGAAGCGGCGGAAGACGTGCAATCGCACGAGTTGAAAACGCTCTTCGGCGAATACTCGCTGCAGCGCAGCCAGTTCGCCGGTGAGCTGCAATCGCTCGCGCATTCGCTCGGCGAAAAGGAACCCGAAACCATGGGCTCCGTCTCCGGTGCTTTGCATCGCGGTTGGATCAATCTCAAGTCCGCGCTGTCGAGCAAGGACGAGCACGCCATCCTCACGGAGTGCGAACGCGGCGAAGATTCGGCCGTCGCCGAATACACAAAGGCGCTGGCGGAGGAAGGGCTGCCCGGCCACGTGGCTGAGATTTTGCAAATGCAATACAAGGCCGTGAAAGCGGCGCATGATCGCGTGCGGGATTTGCGCGATTCGCTGGTGGCGAAATAGCTCTTCGAGAAACAGCCTTTTTCAATACTATTAATCCGGCAACGTGATAGCTCCGGTCCTTCC
>JANLQB010000523.1:0-1957 GCA_031367565.1 Verrucomicrobiota bacterium | reverse complement strand
AGCGGCAGCGGAGTGGGGCCGCCGTTGTAGCCGCGCAGTTGCCGGATGATTTCCTTCACGCGACCCGGGCCGCTGTTCGCGGTCGTGCCGAAGGTAATGAAATTGGCGAGCCGTTGATTGGCGTCGAGCCAGTCCGCGCGGACGAACGGCGGCTCCACGCGTGCATCGCCCCAGCGCGCTGATTCTCCCCAGATCGCGGTGTCGATGATCGCGGCAAAGGCGCTGAAGCGCGCGAGCACATTGGCATCGGTCATCACGCCGTTGTTGAAAAAATGTTTGTGGGCGCGGTCGCCGAACTGGACTCGGTATTCGAGATTCGGACAGAGGTCTTCGTGAAGGAATTCCGGGTTACTGTGCGTGAGGTCGTTTACTCCCGGCACCGTGTTCGACCACGGCGCGATCGTGGTTCCCTTGCCCACGCGCTGGTTCGTGCCGCTTTCCAGCCCGAGCGATTGCTCGAAATCGTGGATGAAAAATTTAAACCCCATCGTGCCCGTGCGGCGGCGCATCCCGAACCAGTTATTCGACGCGCCCACATAGTCCGAAATCGGCCCATCATCGCCACCCATGTAAAAGAGCACGCACAGGTAGTCGGCGAGATTCACCGGATCGAGGACGACTGGGTCCGCCGTCGGCGTCACGCCGTCGGCCGCGCGCCCGATGAGTTTGAAATAGTTCGCATTCGTCGGGGTCGCGCGCACCGTCCGCGCGCCGCTCCACAATTTCTCCCACGCACTCCCCGCCGCCATCGTGCCATCGGTCGTCTCCGTTAAATAACCACCGCTCGCGCCTGCGGATTTCAGCACGTCGTAGTCCTCTTTTTTCCCGCCGAGATACTGCTCGCCGAAGTTGTTATTCGGCCGCTCGTCCGTGTTGTAGAGGCCCCAATACTGGCCATTCAAATAGACATGAAAATAGCGGCAGCGGGAGCCGGGCGCGATGAGCGTCTGCGTGGCCCGCGCCACTTCATCGCGGAGAAAAGTATTCTCCGTGCTCCCGAGATACGCCCACGACGCATCCTGCGAAGTCCGCAAATCGAAGCCATCGAACTCCGGCGCACCCGCATCGCCAAAGAGCGCATATTTCATTTTCCCCTTTCCATATTCCGATCGGAAAAAAAGGCGGAAAGAATGCTTCGGATTATCGCCGCTCCGGCTGAATCCCCCGCGAATCCGCAGCCCGCCATTTTGTTGGAAGCCACCCGGCTGCGGATGCAGCGGATCATTCAAAATCTCGAATGAAGCCGGCCGCTCCCACCCATCGCCGTGATCGAACGTGTGAACGTAAATACCGGTCGCGGGATCGACGAGATTTGGCAGGTCCGTGACGATCGAAACAGTCGGGATGCTGGCGAGCCCAGTGCGCAGCGCGGCTTCGTTTGGCGTCACGACATTCGGGTCCATGCCGTAGTCGAAGACCTGGCCGTTCACGGAAGCCGATGGCCAGCCCGGCGGCGCGTTGCCTGCCGCCGATTGCGCGATCACATCAGTCAGGAAAAAATAGGTGTGCGTATCGACGTTCGACGGTTTGAACCCCTCTTTAAATGCCGCCGCGCGCAGCGTCGTCGTCGCATCGACGGTGATCGGCGCAGGGTAAATGAAGCCCGTCGTCGCAGTGGGCGCGTCGCCGTTCCGCGTATAGCGGATGACCGCCCCCGGCGTCTCGCACGTGATCGCGACCTCGAACGGCGCGGAGTAAAAACCGCGATTGATCGAGAAATGGGTATCGCCCACAAAACCCTGAACGCCCGTGCCGTTCGGGGCACCCGGCGTCGGCACGGTCATGAAGCCATTTGTGAAAGTGCCGCGTGTGAGCGCGAGCTCCGCGCCGATGAGAAAATCGCTACTTCCGAGGCCGCTGTTCAGACCGTGAATCGCCAGCATGTTGGCACCTGTCGTGAGCAGGCCGAGATGCTGAGTGATGTTTATGTCTTCATATAAAATGGCCTCCGCATCGG
>JANLQB010000509.1:0-2737 GCA_031367565.1 Verrucomicrobiota bacterium | reverse complement strand
GTAGGACGGAATCTGTATTCCCCCGCGCGCCATCGCCGCTATGGTCCGCCGGGTGAATCTCGAAACCGCACTTTCCGACCTCGAATGGCTGCCGCCCCAGCGCGTCCGCCAGCTCGACCGTTTCGGGCTGCGGAGCGTCGGGGATTTGCTCACGCACTTCCCGAAAAGGCACGAGGATCGGACGCGTTTCGATCACTTCCCCGATGGCGAAACGCCCGAGCCGGTGTGCATTTGCGGGCTGGTGAAGAAGACGACGGTGAAGCGGATTCGCGGCTTCCAGAAGATGTTCGACGTGCTGCTGGAGGATGAAAATGCGCACGCGCTGAGTGCGCCGCTGGTGTGCCGGTGGTTCAATGCGCACTGGGTCGAAAAGGCGATCGTGAACGGGCAGCGCGTGGTGGTTTACGGGAAGCCGAAGCGGAGTGGGTCGAGCGTGGTGATCGCGCATCCCGAGTTTGAGGTGGTGGAGGAGGGTGCCGAGGAAAGCGTGCATCTAAACCGGCTCGCGCCGATCCATCGCGCGACGGAAGGGCTTTCCACGCGAGTGATGCGCCAGATCGTGTGGGACGTGCTGGAGCGGCTCCTCGATGACGACGTTCACGACCTCCTGCCACCATCGCTCGACTCGATGCCGCGCGTCTGGGCGCTGCGACAGATTCACTTTCCCGCGAACGCGGAATCACTCGCGAAAGCGCGGCGGCATCTCGTGCTCACCGAGTTTTTCGCCATGCAGATGTGCATCTCCGCGAAACGCGCCGAACAAGTGGCGCAGCCCGGCGAAGTCCATTCCGGCAGCGGCGAGCTGATGCGCCGCCTGCACGAATCGCTCCCCTTCCAGCTCACCGGCGCGCAGCAGCGATCCATCGCCGAGATCGCCGCCGACATGGCCTCGACCCGCGCGATGAATCGCCTGCTCCACGGCGACGTCGGCTCCGGCAAAACGCTCGTCGCGCTGAGTGCCATGCTGCTCTGCGTGGAAAGCGGCCACCAAGCCGCGCTCATGGCCCCGACGCAAATCCTCGCCGAGCAGCACTACCTGAATTTCCGCCGCCTGCTCGAGCCCCTCGGCCTGAGTGTCGCCCTGCGGACGGCTGCGCGCCGCGAGGACACGGGTACGCTGCCCCTTTTTCAGAACGCGCGCGGCCCGGAAACTCCGGGGAGCACGCTCGTCCCGAGCGTTGGCGGAGGCGTCCCGCCTTCGCGAACTTTAGAATCCGTGGATGTCCGTGCGAGTGCCCACTACTACCGCCGCCACCTCCCGCATTTCGAAAAACCTTGGGCCATCTACGCTGTCACTTTCTCCACGAGAAAGCGCCGCGTCCTCTCCTCAAAATCACGCACCGCAATCCTCGGTGCGCTGCGCCATTTCCACCGCGAGCGTTACGAACTCTTCGCCGGATGCGTGATGCCCGATCATGTCCACTTTCTCTTCCAACCGTGGGTCAAAGAGGATGATGAAAAGGGCGAGTCGATTTTCTGGTCGCATCAGGAACTTTTCCACTCGCTGAAATCGTTCACGGCCAAGGAAATCAATCGCATCGAGAAAACGACCGGGCCGGTCTGGGAGGAGGAGTCGTTTGATCGCTATGTCCGGTCGGATCGTGATCTCGCGGAAAAATTCCACTACATCTGCCGCAATCCTTGGGTCGCTGGGATTGTGACTTCGGTCGAGGACTATCCCTGGGTTTGGACACCGGATGACGAGGCGGTAGCGCAGGAAAGTCCGTCGCGGCGGGACGCCCCGACCAACGCTCGGGACGAACGTGCTCCCCGGAGTTCCCCTTCCGCGTTTTCCCCAGATTCCCCGCAAATTCTCATCGGCACGCACGCCCTCCTCTACGACGGCGCGGGCGTGGAAAACCTCGGCCTCGCCGTCATCGACGAGCAGCACAAATTCGGCGTCATGCAGCGCGCCCGCTTTCGCGAAAAAGGCACCGCACCGGACGTGCTCGTGATGACCGCCACGCCGATCCCACGCACGCTCACCATGACGCTTTACGGCGACCTCGACGTCTCCACGCTCGATGAAGCCCCGCGCAATCGCGGCAAAATCATCACCGCCGCGCGCGACCCCGCAAAGCTGCCCGACGCGGTCAAATTCATCCGCGAACAACTCGACGCCGGGCGGCAGGCCTACATCGTCTATCCGCTCATCGACGAGTCCGCGAAGCTGGAGGCCAAAGCCGCTGCGACCGAGTTTACGAAATGGACCGAGCTGCTCGCGCCGATGAAATGCGAACTGCTGCACGGGCGCATTCCGGCGGAGGCGAAGGAGGCGATCATGGAGCGATTTCGACGCGGGGAAACGAAGGCGCTGATCGCGACGACGGTGATCGAGGTCGGGATCGACGTGCCGAATGCGAGCATCATGCTCGTGGAAAATGCGGAGCGGTTTGGGCTCGCGCAGTTGCATCAATTGCGCGGGCGCATCGGGCGCGGGGAGCACAAGAGCTACTGCGTGCTGCTGAGTTCGGCGGACGATGCGGAGGCGCTGGAGAAGCTGCGCATTTTGGAAAAGACGGCGGACGGTTTTGAAATCGCGGAAGCGGATTTGCGGATGCGCGGACCGGGCGATTTGCTCGGGACGGCGCAGAGCGGATTGCCGCCGCTCAAGATCGGCGATGTGTTCGCGGATCGGGATTTGATGACGCTCGCACGGAATGCCGCGTTCCTGATTTTCGAGCGCGATCCGCTTTTGGAAATGGCGGAGAACCAGCGGTATCGTGGGCTGATGGCG
>JANLQB010000026.1:0-5390 GCA_031367565.1 Verrucomicrobiota bacterium | reverse complement strand
GCGTCATGCCCCGCTCCGCTCGGCAGGGACAGAACGCGCCGCTGCTGCCTGGCCACCGCAGTTTTGAAAAGTCCGACGAGAGCGGGGTCGCACGCGACGCTCGCGGTCTGCTGCACGGGCTTCCATGCGAGCCGCACGCCGCGTTTCTTCGCGATTTCCGCTGCGCGTTTGCGGACCATTTTCACCGCTGCGAGCCGGCGCGCGTCTTCGAGGTGCCGCACATCGAGACTCAGCACGACGTGTCCCGGAATGACGTTGCTCGCGCCCGGCTTTGCGTCGATTTGCCCGACCGTGGCGATGACGCCGCAGCGCTCAACGGCGAGGATAAATTCCGCCGCCGCGCACAGCGCATCGCGGCGCAGCTTCATCGGCGTCGTCCCCGCGTGTCCGGCCTGTCCGATGAATTCCACCCAGGCGCGCGTCTGCCCGGCGATGCCCGTCACCACCGCGACGGCAAGCTTCTCCGCCTCCAGCACCGGCCCTTGCTCGATGTGAACTTCCGCGTAGCCGAGCAAGTCGCCGCGCTTGCGTTTCGCGCGTTCGATTCCCTTTTCCTCGATCAGCGCGAGGTCACGTTTTGGGAGTGTACCTGCGAGCGCGCGGCTGCCGAGATAGGTCGTCTGGTAGCGCACGCCTTCCTCGTCGGAAAAGCCGATCACCTCGATGTGAAATGGCCGTGCGATTTTTTCCGCGCGCAACTGCTCCACCATCGCGAGCGCGGTCAGCACACCGAGCGGCCCGTCGTATTTCCCCGCATCGCGCACGGTGTCGAGATGCGAGCCGAGCAGCAGTGTCCTCGCGCGCGGATTTTTGGAGGGCCAACGCCCGATCAAATTGAACGCCGCGTCTTCGCGCACCTCCAAACCGGCGGCGCGCATCCACGAGCCGACGAGCGCATTTGCCCGCTGCATCGCTGGCGAATGAAACGTGCGAGTCAGCCGCCCCACCTCGTCGCTGATCGCGCCGAGTTCGTCGCAGCGTGCCAAGACTGAATCCGCGAGCTTTGTGAACGAAGTCATGATGTTACCGCGAAGGAGGCAGAGGACGCGGACTCATATTTCCTCCGCGGCCTCCGCGAAATCCGCGGTAATTATTAACTCCCGCGATAGGTGCTGTAAGCCCATGGCGTGCAAAGGAGCGGGACATGATAGCCGGCGGTGGCGTCGGCGATGCGAAAGCGGATGGGGACGCGATCGAGAAACGTTTGGTCTTTGAAGAAATCGCCGACGTGGAAAAGCAGTTCGTATTCGTTGGCCTGGAGTTCGTCGCCGGTGAGCAGCGGGGAATCGGTGCGACCGTCGGCATTCGTGTGAACGGTCTTCAGTAACGCGCCGATGGTGAGGTCGTGCAGTTCGATCTTCATCCCGGCGGCGGGTTTGCCGGTGGTAAGATTGAGGACGTGGGTGCTGAGTTTGGCGCTCATGGTTGGATCAAGTCGGCGAGACGGAGACGGGCGATTTTGTAAATTTCGGCGAGCGCGGTTTCGCGTTCGGCTTCGGCAGTGTTTTGGAGGCGGATGGGGAAGGCGGCGAGGATGACGTCCTTTTTATTTAGCCGCGCGCAGATGATGAAGGGAAAGTCGAAGCGCGTTTTGTATTCGCGGTTGTAGCGATCGAAACGCGCGACTTCTTCCGGCGATAAATCCGTCAGCCCGGCCGCAGCTTGTTCACCCTTCGACTCCGCAGTGAGCACGATGCGATCGACGAGATCGGGGTGCGCGTGGAGGAGCGCAAGTTGTGCGTCGGGCGTGGCGCTCGACACGATTGCGCACATCGCGGAGTGCAGTTCATCAACGCTGGCAAAAGGTCGCCGGGCGGCGGCACGCTCGGCGATCCGCGGCGAGTGCTCGAAGACCGCGCCGAGTGCCGACGTGAACTCGACGACCGAGAGGGCGTTGAGTTGCGAGAGCGTGTGAGGCACGGTTGGACATTAACTTTGCCGCGCGCGCCCGCGTCACGCTAAATCAACGGCCATGAGCGCCGTCGTAAATTCGCAACGCACCATCGCCGAACTGAAGGAACTCCGCGCCCTGACCGGCGACGAAAACGGCGCGCAACGCGTGGCCTTCACGCCGACGTGGGTGAGGGCGCGGGCGTGGTTGCGGGTGAAGCTGGAGGCGATTCCGGCGGAGGTGCATCAGGATGCGGCGGGGAATCTTTGGGCGACTCTGCGCGGGGAGTCGGAGCAGGCGCTGCTCATCGGCGGGCACCTCGATTCCGTGCCGAATGGTGGGTGGCTCGATGGCTGTCTGAATGTGCTCGCGGGCGTCGAGATTCTGCGCCGCATTTCTGCGCAGTACGAGGGGAAGCCGCCGGTCACGGTTCGGCTCGTGGATTGGGCGGATGAGGAAGGGGCGCGATTTGGGAAGAGCCTTTTCGGTTCCTCCGCCTGCTCGGGAAACCTGGATATGGAGGAAGCGCGCGGGCTCGTGGATAAGGCGGGGATTCGCCTGCCCGATGCGCTGCGCGATTGTGGGATCGACTTTGAAAATGTGAAGGCGAGCGGGGCGGAACTCGCGGACGCGGCGGCATATCTCGAACTGCACATCGAGCAAGGCCCGGTGTTGCTTGATCTCGATCTTCCGCTCGGCGCAGTGCTCGGGACGTTCGGCGTCGAGCGGCACGCGATCACTTTCCACGGCGAGGCCGCGCACTCCGGGAGCACGCCGATGAACCGCCGTCGCGACGCCTTCCTCGCGGCGGGAAAAATGAGCGCGGAAATCTATCGCATCGCCGAGCGCAGCGGTGCGGGCGTTTGCACGATCGGCTCCTGCACCACCAAGCCGGGAATTGTGACGAGCGTCGTGGAGGAGTGCCGCCTCACGCTGGATCAGCGGCATCTCGATCCGGCGGCCCTGGCGCAGATGTTTCGCGAGGCACAGGAAGCCAGCGAGCGTTTTGCGAAAGACGGAAACGTGCGCGTCTCCTGGCAGCGCATCTGGCACATCGCCCCGCGCCCTTTTCACGAAGAACTCATCGGGCTTTGCGACGACGCGATCCGCGAGACGTGCGGCACTTCACACCGCCTCCCGAGCGGCCCGCTGCACGATGCCGCCGAAGTCGCCGCCGCCGGAATTCCGACGGTGATGATGTTCACGCAAAGCCTGCACGGCATCAGTCACAACAAGATCGAAGACACGCGCGAAGATCATTTGGCGCTCGCCGTAACCGCTTTCGACAGGCTCGCGGAGAAGACGCTCGCGTGGCTGCGCTAACCCGGAGTTTGCATCGCGGCGCTCGGCGAGATAATAGCGGCCCATGGATTTGCTGAACGCTCTTCGGGAACATTTCGGTCACGATGGATTTCGTGAAGGTCAGGAAGCGGTGATCCGCGCGCTGCTCGCTGGAGAATCCGCGCTGGCGCTGTTTCCGACGGGGGCGGGGAAGTCGCTTTGTTACCAACTCCCCGCGGTGTTGCTAGAAGGGACGGCGCTCGTGATTTCGCCGCTCATCGCGCTGATGAAAGACCAAGTCGATGCGCTGCGGGCGCGCGGGATTGCGGCGGCGCGGCTCGATTCCAGTCTCACGGCGGAGGAGACGCAGCGGGTGTATGCGGACTTGCGCGCGGGCGTGCTGAAGCTGCTTTACGTCGCGCCGGAGCGGCTGTCCGGCGAGGCGTTTATCGAGCGGCTCCGGCGGGTGAAGATTTCGTTACTGGCGATTGACGAGGCGCATTGCATCTCGGAATGGGGCCACAATTTCCGCCCGGAATATCTGCGTCTCGCGCGCGTGGCGGAGGAGCTGGCGCTGCGGCCGGTGCTCGCCCTCACGGCGACGGCGACGCCGGATGTCGCGCGGGATATTTGCAAGGCATTCGGCATCGCGGACGAGCGGCATGTGCAGACATCGTTTCGCCGGAAGAATCTGCATCTGCGCCTGACGCCTTGCGCGGCGGGGCTAAAGCTCGCGGTGCTGGCGAAGCGGCTCGCGAGCGCGAAGGTGCGACCTGCGGTGGTGTATGTGACTTTTCAAAAAACCGCCGAAATCGTGGCCGCGCATCTCGCCGCCGCCGGGCTCGCCGCGCGGGCGTATCACGCGGGGATGAAGCCCGAGGAGCGCGACGCGGTGCAGGAGGCGTTCATGCGCGGCGGGTGCGAAGTGATCGTGGCGACGATCGCCTTCGGCATGGGGATCGATAAAGCGGACATCCGCAGCGTCATCCATTTCAACCTGCCGAAGACGCTGGAAAACTATCAGCAGGAAATCGGACGCGCGGGCCGCGACGGGTTGCCTGCGCTCTGCGAATTGCTCGCCTGCGCGGACGACGCGGTGCCGCTGGAAAACTTCACGCTCGGCGACACGCCGGAGCCGCGCGCGGTCGAGGCGCTCGTGGCAAAAATGCTCGGCTCGGGCGAGGAGTTCGACGTGAGCCGCTACGATCTCAGCCAGGAGACGGACATCCGCCCGCTCGTCGTCGAGACGGTCATCACCTATCTCGAACTCGACGGCCTGCTCCGCCCCACGCGCGCCTTTTACGAGAGCACGCAGGTGCAGTTTTTGAAAAGCGAAAGCGTCATCCTCAGCGGCCTCAACGACGACCGCCGCCGCTTCCTCACCGCGCTTTTCGGAGCCGGACGCCGCGGCCCGAAATACCTCACGCTCGACCTCGAAGCCGCCGTGCGCCAGCTCGGCGAACCGCGCGAGCGCATCGTGAAAGCGCTCACCTGGCTGGAAGAAACCGGCGCCATCACGCAAAAGCCCGCCGGCCTGCGCCACGGCTTCCGCCTCAACCCCGCCGCCGCCGCTCGCGACCCCGCGCAAGTCGCCGCCGCGCTCGCCGAGCAGTTCGCCCAGCGCGAAGCCCGCGACTCCCAGCGCCTCGCGCAAATCCTCGATTTCGCCAGTGCCAGCGGCTGCATCACCCGCCGCCTGCTCGGCTACTTCGGCGAACCCCTCGCCGAAGAAAACTGCGGCCACTGCCACTACTGCCGCACCGGCGAGCCCGCCGCCGCTGTCGATCTCCCCGCCACGCCGATCCCGCCTTTCACCGAAGGAGATGCCGAAGAAATCCGCGCCCTCATCTTCGAAGAAATCCTCTCCCTCTCCACCCCCCGCGCCGTCACGAGATTCCTCTGTGGCCTCACCAGCCCCGCCACCACCCGCGCCAAACTAACCAAACGCCCCGAGTTCGCCCGCTACGCCACCGTCCCCTTCCGCACCGTCCTCGCGCAGGTCGAAGCGTGCGGGGAAGATGTGGAGTGAAGTGATCGAGCTTCGCGGAGCTAGTAAACGCCCGCGCTTGCCGTGCGCGGGTGGACGGCCACGCGAAGTTTGTCTCCGCCAACGGCCGACTAGGGAAAGCGCTTACGGCTGGTCCAAGCCCTGAAAGAGATCGGCCCACCGGCATTTCAGCGCCTTCCGCACGCGGTCGAGGTAGTCGATGGTCATGTT
>JANLQB010000453.1:0-4304 GCA_031367565.1 Verrucomicrobiota bacterium | reverse complement strand
GGCTTTTACCGAGCAGGATCGCCGCGCGATGTTCGCGGAACTCCGCAAGGATGAGAGGCACATGGAGATCACGCCGGTGTTTCAAAAAGTCGCAGACGACATTGCCGGGAAAGAGACAAATCCCGTCGTGCAGGCGCGGATGTTTTTCGACTACGTCATCGCGAAGAGCGACCACTACTCGAAATTCGGATCGAGCCCGAAAGGCAAATGCCTCGGCGATGCGGGCGAGTGCATGGCGGGCACGGGCGATTGCTGCACAGATCAGCACGCGCTCTTTATCACGCTCTGCCGTGCACGCGGTATTCCGTGCCGGCTCATGTTTGGCAGCCGCCTGAAGCCTGAGAACGAGGCAAAAGACCACAATCCGGGCTATCGTTGCTGGCCAAACTTTTTTGCGCCCGGCCTCGGCTGGATTCCGCTCGATATTTCCTCAGCAGATGCTGGCGATCCCGAGAAGGCCGGCGACTGGTTCGGCGGGCTCGATGATCGCCGCATGGAGTGGGCGGAAGGCCGCGATTTCGATCTCGAACCCAAGTCTGCCGTGCGTCCCGACCTCGTGATCGGCGGCTGGGTGGAAGTGGATGGCGTGCCGTTCAAGGGCTTCGAGCGCGTGGTGAACTTCAAGCGCCTCGACCCACTCGCGCCCGTCGCGTCGAAATAACCGCGGGCGTTTTGCCTGCGGTATTTGTGGGTGAAAGCCGCTTCCACTTTTCCGCAGCGCGCCTATTCTGCGCGGATGTTTCTCCGCTCCCTCTTCGCGTCATTCGCGCTCTGCGCGTCCGCTCTTTCCGCTGCTGAAAACTGGCCGCAGTATCGCGGCCCGGACGGCGACGGCCAATCGGACGCGAAAGGATTGCCGCTGACTTTTAGCGACACGGAGCATGTGAAATGGAAGACCACGATCCACGGCAAAGGCTGGTCGTCGCCGGTCATCTGGGGCTCGCAAGTCTGGCTCACGACCGCGACCGAAGATGGCACGGAACTCAGCGTCGTCTGCCTCGATAAAGACTCGGGCAAGGTGCTGCGCGACGAGGTGCTCTTCCGCGTCGCGACTCCGCAGTTCTGCCACAAATTCAACAGCTACGCCTCGCCGACGCCGGTGATCGAGGACGGACGCGTTTACCTCACCTTTGGTTCACCGGGCACCGCCTGCCTCGACACGAAGACGGGGCAGGTGCTGTGGCAGAGGACGGATTTCGTCTGCAATCACTTCCGCGGCGCGGGTTCGTCGCCGGTCGTCTGGGGCGATTTACTGATCATGAATTTCGACGGCAGCGACGCGCAGTTCATCGTGGCGCTCGACAAGAAGACCGGGAAAACCGCGTGGCGGACAGAGCGTTCGGTGGATTACCACGATCTCGACAAGGACGGAAAACCGGAGGCGGACGGCGACTGGCGCAAGGCCTTCGGCACGCCGCACGTTTTTGTGCAGGACGGGAAACCAGTGCTGCTCAGCAGCGGAGCGAAAGCGCATTACGCTTACGAACCCGCGACCGGAAAAGAGATCTGGCGCATCGATGACCCAACGCATCACAGCGCGGCAGCGCGGCCCGTGGTGGGGTTCGGCATGGTCTTCATCGCCGCGGGATTTTCGCAGGGCGAAGTCTTCGCGCTGAAGCTCGGTGGGCAGGGCGCGCTTGATCAGTCGCAGGTCGCGTGGCGGGTGAAAAAGAGCGCGCCGAACAAGCCGTCGCTGCTGCTAATCGACGACCTGATTTACATGATCAACGACGGCGGCATCGTCTCGTGCGTCGATGCAAAGACGGGCGAGCCCGTGTGGTCGCAGCGCGTGCAGGGAAATTACTCGGCGTCTCCAATCTTCGCGGATGGGCGCATTTACGTTTTGAGCGAGGAGGGAAAAGTGGCGGTGCTTGCGCCGGGGCGTGAGTTCAAGCTGCTGGCGGAAAACAAATTCCCGGACGGCTTCATGTCTTCGCCCGCCGTCTCGGGCAAGGCGCTCTTTCTTCGGACGAAGACGCAAATTTACCGGGTCGAAGAGTGAACCGATGTCGGAACAACCCTCCAATTCACGAGACGCGTAAAGGAGCCCGCCGCTCCTTTACGCGCCTCGTGATTTCCTCCCGGATATTTGCGGCGCTGCTCTGCACGCCTTTGCTGGCCTGGGGCGATGATCTGGAGCGGGCGTTTCAACGGGAAAAACTGGACGCAATGGACGCCGCGATCGAGCAGGCGATCGGGATGGGGAAATGTCCGGGCGGCGTGCTGTGGCTGGAGAGCAGGGGAGTCGCGTATCCCAAGGCATTTGGCGCGCGGGCGATCGAGCCGAAGCGCGAGGCGATGACGGAGGACACGATTTTCGACGCGGCTTCTCTGACGAAAGTTGTCGCGACGACGCCGGCGATCCTGCTGCTGATCGAGCGCGGCCAGATCGAACTCGATGCGCCGGTGAGCCGCTACTGGCCGGAGTTTGCGGCCAATGGAAAAGCGGCGATCACGATCCGGCATTTGATGACGCACACTTCGGGATTGCGTCCGGGCCTTGGTGGAAAAGGCGAGGGTCGCGAAGCGGCGCTGGAGGAGGTTTGTGCGGAAAAACCGACGGCGGAACCGGGTGCCCAGTTTCGCTACAGCGACATCAATTTCATCACGCTCGGCGCGCTGGTGCAGATGGTCACGAAACGGCCGCTGGAAAATTTCTGCGCGACGGAAATCTTCGAGCGGCTGGGGATGAAGGACACGATGTATCTGCCGCCTGCCGCCTTGAGCGAACGCATCGCGCCGACGACACGCGGGACGGAGCGCGGCGTGGTCCACGATCCCACGGCGCGGCGCATGGGCGGTGTCGCGGGACACGCCGGACTTTTCACCACCGCCGCCGATCTCGCGCGTTACGCGCGCATGTATCTGCGCGAGGGCGAACTGGACGGCGTGCGCGTTTTCCAACCCGCGACGGTGCGGCTGATGACGAGTGTGCAATCCCGCGCCGAAGTCTGGGACTGGCGCGGCCTCGGCTGGGACATCGACTCGCCGCACGCCGGCCCGCGCGGCGGACGCTTTTCGCTCGCAGGCTTCGGGCACACCGGCTGGACCGGCACTTCGCTGTGGATCGATCCGCCGTCGAAGACATTCATCATCTTTCTCGCCAATCGGAATCATCCGACGGAAGCAGGCAGCGTGAGCGCGCTCCGCCGAGTGCTCGGCACGCTGGCCGCCGAGGCGCTGGTGGACGCACCCGAGTAGCCGCAAAATTTGGCGCGACATCCAGACACTAAAAAGGACACAGACTTGAAAAGCCTGTGTCCCTTTCTAGGGCCGCGTGCGGCTTAAATCAGAACGAACCGGTGACCTGAAACTTCACGTAAGGTGCGCCTTCGTCCGTCTCGAAACCTTCTTCCGCGCGGTGATAATCGAACTTCCGCTGGAAGGCGTAGCCGCCTCCGAGTTCGAGTTCGCAATTCCCTGTTTTGTAGGTGAAGCCCGCGCCCGCGCGCCATTCGGAATAATCGAGCACGGCGTTGTTGAGTGATTTCTTTTCGCGCGTCTGGCGTTCATCGACGCGGTAAGATCCACCCGCCAATTCGCCGCCCGCCCAGATGTGGAGGTTCTCCGAGGCGGTGTAAATGACGCGAGGTTCCGGCGCAATCATGCTCACCTTCCACTTGTCATTGATCGTCCAACTGAAGCCGAGGATCGGGATAAACTGAATGCTGCGGAGGCCGGTGTAAGAGACACCGCCGACGATCACAAAGTTATCCGTGATCGGGTAGGCGAGGGCGAGTTTGGTCGGCGAGTCGAAGTTGTTTCCGCGGATATCGTCCTCAAAATAAACGCCGGGCTGGGTTTCGAGAAGAAAGCTCAACTGGCCCTTTATCATGTATTCCAAGGCGATGATTCCCGCGGCGCTCTGGAGATGATTCGGGATCGGAAGTCCGCCCGAGTTTCCAAAATCCCAGCGTTCATAATTTGCCCCGATGCGCAAATACCACGCGCCGTCATCGGTCAACGCAGGCAGGCCGGTGCCAAGCGCAAAACGGTGGCCGATCTCGACGCCCTTGAAAAAGGAGTCGCCGCTCGCGCCGTGTTGCTGGCCTCGCGAAAAGTCACTTTCCCATGTGTAACTCGTCTTAAATTTTACCACCCACGGCGCTTCGGGCGCGATGGGTTCCTGGATGATTTTTTTGTCGGAAGATTTTCCGTCAGAGATCGCCTGACCGGCGAACGAAGTGGTGGCGACGCTGAGCGCGCCGAGGATGGCAGAGCAGAGGATGGTTGATTTCATGGAGATGGCAAAGTTAATGAAATCCGACGGATCGTGAAGAAAAAAGGGAATCGATTTACTCGAA
>JANLQB010000452.1:0-6526 GCA_031367565.1 Verrucomicrobiota bacterium | reverse complement strand
CGTCGCATTTATGGCAGTTGAACAAGTCATCGAAACAGAAGGTAAAATCGTCTCCGTCCTCGCCGGCACCATGTTCCGCGTCGAGCTCGCGAACAAGCATCTCGTGCTCGCGCACATCTCGGGCAAGATGCGCAAACGCTTCATCCGCCTGACGACGGGCGACCGCGTGAAGCTGGAGATGTCGTCGTACGATCTGAACAAAGCGCGGATCGTTTACCGTCTGGGTTAAGTGCGGAGGCAGTGCCGAGCGCGATGGGAAAATCTGCGATCGTAAAGTGCGCCATCTGCGGGAAAGACGCGGAGTTTTTCGCGGAGCCGATGGGTCCGTTTTGCTCGACGCGTTGCAAGATGGTGGATCTCGGGAAATGGCTGGGTGAGGAATACAAGATCGCGGAGCCGCTGCGCCCGGATCATTTCGCGGAGTATGAGGAGCAGTTCGGGGAGCAACTCGACCGGCTTGAGGACGGCGAGGCTCGGTAGAAAAAAGGAAAGCTGGAAAGCGGGAGGCCGGTCGTGCTTGATGCGCGGCCATGTCTAAAAAGCCCGTAGTTCTGATCATCCGCGACGGTTGGGGAATCAATCCCGGCGGACGCGCGCAGGCCGTTGCGAACGGCGACGCCACGCTGCTCGCGAAGACGCCGTTTCACGATCAACTTTACGCCAAATATCCGTGCGCGACTTTGAGCGCGAGCGGGATGGATGTGGGGCTGCCGCCGGGGCAGATGGGGAACAGCGAAGTGGGGCATCTGAATTTGGGCGCGGGGCGGATCGTTTATCAGGATCTGACGCGGATCAATAAGGCGATCATCGACGGCGAGTTTTCGACGAATGCGGTACTCGTTGAAGCTTTCGCAAAAGCGAAGAGTTCGCGGCTGCATCTCATCGGGTTGGTGAGCGATGGCGGGGTGCATTCGCACCAGGAGCATCTCATCGCACTGTGCCAGGCGGCGAGTGCGGCGGGGGTGACGGATGTGATGATTCACGCGATTACGGATGGACGCGACACCGGGCCGAAGAGCGGTGTGGATTTTCTCGCGACGGTGGAGCAGGAGATAGCGCCGACGGGGGCGAAGATCGCGACGGTGATCGGGCGCTACTTCGCGATGGATCGCGACAAACGCATGGAGCGGAACAAACTTGCGTGGGATGCGATCGTGCTCGGGCGCGGGCCGACTTCCGCGCGCACGCCATCGGAAGCGATTCGCGCGGCGTACGCGTCGGAGCCGCGCGGTGATGAATTTCTCCAGCCGATGATTTTTTCCCACGCAAACGAACAACGCATCCGCGATGGCGATGTGGTGCTGTGGATCAACTTTCGCGCGGATCGTGCGCGGCAGTTCACCGAGGCGTTCATGGACCCGGTGTTCAACGGTTTTGAAACCGAGGGCCGTCCCAAACTCGCGGGCTACTACACGCTCACGGAATACAAAGAGACTTACGCTGCGCTCGGCGTGAAGGCCGTCTTCGGGCCCAAGAGCATGGAGAATTTGCTCGGCGAAGTCATCGCGAATGCCGGGATGAATCAGCTCCGTGCGGCGGAGACGGAGAAGTTTCCGCACGTCACGTTTTTCTTCAACGGCGGGAGCGATACGCCGTGCGCGGGAGAAGATCGTTACCTCACGCTGAGTCCGAAGAATTACAGCAAAGACGGCAAGGAAGCCCCGCTGCCGACTTACGACATGATGCCGCAGATGAGCGCGCCGGACCTCGCGTTTGAAGTGCGCCGGCGGCTGCCGGACTACGATTTCGTCGTCGTGAATTTCGCGAACCCCGACATGGTCGGCCACACGGGCGTCGTCGAAGCGGGCATTCACGCCGTCGAAACGATCGACCTCGGCGTGCAGCTCCTCGTCGAGCGCACGCTGGAACTCGGCGGCAAACTCCTACTCATCGCCGACCACGGAAACTGCGAGCTGATGCGCAATCTCGACGGCTCGCCGAACACCGCGCACACCACGAACCTCGTCCACTTTATCTACGTCGGCGCGGATGGGGATTCCGTCAGCATTGCCCCCGGCATCCTCGCCGACGTCGCGCCGACTTTGCTGCATCTTCTCGGCGTTCCGCAGCCTGCAGAAATGACCGGTCAGTGCCGCCTCGCGCCTCGCTAAATTTTTCTCCGCAGGGGACGCTTGCAATCGGCGGAAGTGCCGCTTACTTCTGCGCTCCTTTCTTGCCCGATGGTGTAACGGTAGCACAGGCGACTTTGACTCGCCTAGTCAAGGTTCAAATCCTTGTCGGGCAGCCAGTTCGGGGAACATTGCACCGATCTCCGCCTCGCTCGCTTCGCAAATTCCGCGCTCGGTGATGAGCCCGGTGACCAACCGGGCGGGCGTCACGTCGAAGCCGTAATTCGCGACGGGACTGGATTCAGGCGTGAGGCGCACTTCCACGACGCGCCCGTCGTGCCATCCATCCGCGTGCCGCACTTCCTCCGCGCCGCGTTCTTCGATCGGGATTTCTCTCACGCCGTCGCGCATCGTCCAGTCGAATGACGACGACGGCAAGGCCACGTAAAACGGCACGCCGTTGTCCCGTGCGGCGAGCGCTTTCAGGTAAGTGCCGATTTTGTTCGCGACATCGCCCGTGCGTGTCGTGCGGTCGGTGCCGACCAGCACGAGATCGACCAGGCCGTGTTGCATCAGGTGCCCGCCGGTGTTGTCGGCGATGACCGTGTGCGGCACACCGTGACCGCCGAGTTCCCATGCCGTCAGCTTCGCGCCTTGATTGCGCGGGCGCGTTTCATCCACCCAGACGTGGACGGCGATCCCGCGATCGTGCGCCGCGTAGATCGGGGCGGTGGCCGAACCGTGATCGACGAATGCAAGCCATCCGGCGTTGCAATGCGTGAGCAGATTCACCGGAGCGCCGCCTTTTTGCTCGGAAATGCGCTGGATCAAACCGACTCCGTGCTCGCCGATCCTGCGGCAGCTATCCGCGTCGTTATCGGCGATGAGTTGCGCGGTCGTCAAAGCGGCTGCGATTTTTTCGGCGCGAGTCACGGCAACTCGGGTAGCTTGAAATTGCCGCTCCACCGCCCACGCCAAATTCACTGCGGTGGGACGCGTCGCGAGCAGCGATTCGGCGGAAAGGCTCAGCGCCTTTTCAAAATCTGAAGCGTCATCCGCCTCCAGCGCCGCGAGATACATCCCGAAGCCCGCCGCCGCTCCGATGAGCCCCGCGCCGCGCACATGCATATCGCGGATCGCCGTCGCCATTTGTTTCACGGTCCCAATGCTTTCGATGACAAACTCGTGCGGTAATCGCCGCTGATCGATCACTTGCACGACGCGTTCCGACGAATTGAACCAGATGGTTCGGAATGGCGTGCCGTTGACGTTCATACGCGAAAGCTGTCGATCGCGGTGGCGACCGGCGATTCAAAATGGCGAAATTGTCCCAAAATGGCGCCCGTTTTCGCGGCACTAACGGTAAAATGAGCGATTTTCGGGCAGCGTGGCGCCCGCTATTTTTGACTTTTGGCCCGAATTCGGCAGGATTCGGCGATGAAGGCAACCTACGGCTTTTCAAGGCGCGGGCCTGATTGCTTCGCAGCGGAACTGGCAGCAGTACTGATCAAAAAAACCTTCTTTTGAGTTCAAAGCCCTTTTCGACATCGTTCACACCAATCTCCGCGACCGGAATCAGGGCGGCGGCGGCGAGGAAATGCTCCGCCTCCGGGCTGACGAAAAACTTCAGAACCTTGTCCGCGCGGGCATCGTGAAAAAGAACGGCAATGAGTATCGCGGTGATGCTGCGGCCCTTCGCGGATTTCTGGAAACCGCCGCCGAGTTGAACGCCAAATTCGCAGCGGAGTGGATGCCCGGAAGCCGGTGGAACCTTCCAAAAAACCGCCCCTTCGCCGAAAAAGGCCACTGCCTCGAAGGCGTTGGCCCGTTCGCGCTGATCGACGGGAGGCTGGTGCATTTCTCTTTTTAGGCGAGTGTTCTGGCGAATTGCGCGGCTGTGATGTCGCGCGGAAAAAGCTGTTACGATGAATCGCAAAATCCTTTTCGGATGCGGAGGGCTCCTCATGTTCGTGATCGGAGTGATCGCGATCGGTGTCTTTGTGGTCGCGCCGCGTGTCGTGGAAAAGGGGAAAGGATGGCTGAACACGCAAATCGACGAATCGAAGCGTCGGAACGCGATCGAATCCGGCTGGCAGCCGCCCGGCGAGCGACCGGACGCGAACTGGTTTCCCGTGGCAGTTGATAAGTGGACGCTGGGCGTCAGCGAGAGTATTTCCACCGTCCCGGAAATCCTGCTCGACCGACCCGGACGTCGCGCAAATTACCGTGGCGAAAAGCAGGATTGCGAAGTGATCGTGATCCCGGTGAGCGATTTGGAATTGCAGAGTGTTTTCGACCGCGCCGCATCGGCTTTGCGAACCGACACCGGCGGCTCGCAGATGACCACGCGGACGCCAGGCCGACTCTACGTGCGCACGCACGGGGACCGCCACACGCGACTATGGTGGATCAGGGACTGGCTGTTCATTTTCCGCACCGTCGGCCCCGAGGAACCCGATGCGTTTGCGGAAAAGTTTCTCGAAACCATGCGTCCGGCGGAGCTGGAAAAGCGGTAGCGGCTAACGCCAGCAAGTTCAACCGCGTGCCGGCGCTCTCGGTCGGAGCAATCACTTGCTCCCGCTGCGATTCTTCCACTCGGCGCGATTTCACCGCCTCCTTCAGCGCATCGGCATTATTTTTCCGCGACTTAAGCGTGTTCTGCGTGCAACCGTTGTTGGCGCATTGCGTGGACGAGATGCCAGGCAGATTCACACTCTCCCGATGGCGCAAAAAGCGGGCCGCGTGGCAGGTATGTCATTGAGCTTCGTCATTTACGGGGAATCAGCATAAGCTGACGCAAATGCCTGAACTTTCTCTCAATGACCGCATCCTCGCGCTGCTGAAGCACAAGGACTATCGACCGATGGATAAGGTCGAAATTTCAAAGCGACTGAACCTTCACAGTGCGGAGCGGCGCAGTCTCGTAGATGTGCTCGGGCAGCTCGAAACGGATGGGATGATCGCGCGGATTCGGAAGGATTGTTACGTCTTACCAAAGACGGCGGACCTCGTGACGGGGACGCTGCAAGTCCACGCGGGCGGCAACGCGCACCTCATCAACGAGACGGCGGGGCAAAAGGATCTCTTCATCTCGGCGGGCAATCTCGGCGTGGCGATGAATGGCGATAAAGTCGTGGCGCGATTGGAACTCGGCGGACGCGGGCAGCGTCGCGAGGCACGGAAAGGCGACAGCGCGGAAGGGCGCGTGATCCGCATCCTGACGCGCGCAAATTCCACGGTGGTCGGCACGCTTCAGCGGACGAAAAAATTCTTTTGCGTGCTACCGGATGATTCGCGGCTGCAACACGACATTCTCGTGCAGCCGCCGAAGTCGGCGAAGGTGGGGGACAAGGTGGTGGTGAAGCTGGAGCCTTGGGAATCCGAGCACGCGCCGCCCGAGGGCGAGATCATCGAAGTGCTCGGGCCGGCCAGCGCGCCGGGCGTGGACATGCTTTCGGTCATTCGGAAGCATCAGCTCCCGCTGGAATTTCCCGATACCGTTTTGCGCGAAGCGGATCGCATCGCGGAGACCGTTTCGGAGCAGGACATCGCGGGCCGCGAAGATTGCCGACGCGATTTCGTCATCACGATCGACCCGGACGACGCGAAGGATTTTGACGACGCGATCCTCGTCGAACGCACCGCGAACGGCTGGCGGCTCGTGGTTCACATCGCAGATGTTTCCTTCTACGTGCGCCCCGGCACCGCGCTGGATCGCGAGGCGCGCACCCGCGGCAACTCGACGTATCTCGCCGACCGCGTGATCCCGATGCTACCCGAGCGGCTGAGCAATGGCGTGTGCTCGCTCAAACCGCGCGTGGACCGCCTCACGACGGCGGCGTTTATCGAGTTCGATCGCACCGGGAAAATCAAAGGCGCGCGTTTTGCGAAGAGCGCGATTTGCAGCGCGGCGCGGCTCACCTACCGGCAGGCGTTCGCCATTTTGGAAAAGCAGCCCGTGCCGCCGACCCCGAACTACGAGCGCGGCGGACAAGTGCATCTCGACGCAAAACCCGTACCGCTCGACGTAACGCCGCAGCTTCGTGAACGCGTGGAAACGGCGTGGGAACTCGCGTCCGTTTTGCGCAAACGCCGCTTTGCTGAAGGTTCGCTCGATCTCGATTTTCCCGAGGTGAAAGTGTGGCTCGACAACGAAGGCCGCGCGGAGCGGGTGGAGAAAGTGGAGAACGATATTTCCCATCAGCTCGTCGAAGAATGCATGCTCGCGGCCAACGAAGTCGTCGCCAAGGAACTCAAGCACCGCAACACGCCCGCGATCTACCGCATCCACGAGGATCCCGACGCGGACCGGCTCGCCGACTTCCGCACCCTCGCGGCCACCTACGGCTTCCGCGCCGGCGACCTCACCCAGCGCCGCGAGCTGCAGAAGCTCCTCGCGAGCACCAAAGGCACGCCCGAGGAATACGCCATCAAGCTCGCGCTGCTCAAGAGCCTCA
>JANLQB010000449.1:0-7190 GCA_031367565.1 Verrucomicrobiota bacterium | reverse complement strand
GCCAAACCAACGGGGTTTGGCGGCGTTAATAAACAGCAGTTGTTTGAATATGATGAATGACAATCCAGGTGAAAGAATGGGCTCTGATCCAATCGCGTCTGAAAAGGTGACGATTGACCGGAAGATGTTTTTTCTCGATCTCAAAGAAAACCAACGTGGTCGGTTCCTGAAGATCACCGAAGATGTCGGAGGCCGCCGTGACACGATCATGTTGCCCGCCCCTGCATTTCGGGATTTTCTCGAAGCGTTGCAGCGTTTGGTCGAATTCGAGTCGAAGCTCTGACCTCGACCCGAACCCCTCAGTAATCACTCTCCCGCTTTCCTCTTAGTCTCGCGGGAGAGGCAAACCCCTGAGCCGCTAACCGCAAGGTAGCGGCTCTTTTGCATTTTTTATTGTAACGCCCGATCTGACTCTTGCGTCTGTGCGTGCGATGCATTCCGCGATTTCTCTGCCCTGGCCCGCATTGTCTTTCCCGGCATTGAGTCCTAGAACGGGCGCCATGCCAGAGCCTGCGCCCGCCGCCGATGAAGCGCTCGTCGCCGCCACGCTGCGCGGGGACGACGAGGCCTTTGCGGAGATCGTGCGGCGTTACAAACGGCGCGTGTTCACGTCGGCAGCGCGGTTTGCGCGGGATGATCATCAGCTCGATGACATCGCGCAGGAGGTCTTCCTGCGCGCGTTTCGGAATCTCGGGAAGTTTCGCGGCGACGCGCCCTTTGCGCACTGGCTGGCGCGGATCATCGTGTCAGCGTGTTACGATTTTTTGCGAAAGGAGCGCCGGGTGCGCGAGCAGGTGGCGCTGGATGCAATCGAATTTGAAATGCGCGATGGGTCGATGGACTCGGCGATTTCCGCGGAGCGCGCGAGGGAAGTGCTGGCCTTTGCGATGCGGCGGCTCACGGCGGAGGAGCAACTCATCGTGACGCTGTGCGAGATCGAGGAACGGAGCGTGCGGGAGGTGGCGGAGCTGACCGGGTGGAGCGAGAGCAATGTGAAAGTGCGGGCTTTTCGCGCGCGGCAAAATTTGAAAAAAATCCTGGAGAACAGCCATGAACACTAACCCCGATTCGTCACTCGATGCGCTCTTCCGCGCTGCCCGCACCGGCGAGCCCGATACCGCGCGCGCGCAATTTGGTTTTGAAACGCGGCTGATGGCGCGGCTGCGCGAGGATCGTGGGACGAGCGTTTTTGCGTGGGCTTGGAAGCTCGCGCCGTTTTTCGCCGGGCTCGCGCTGGCCGCCGGTTGGTGGGGCCAGCTCTCGGTGGCGCAGGTGGAGACGACGGCGAGCGCGGTGGCGGACGTGGCTTGGCAAGGCGACGACTCCGCGCTGATGTCCTTCGTGACCGGAGGCCGTCGATGAAGCGGCTGCGGGGGTTTCTCGGCGTTTTCCTGATTTTCTTTTTCGGCGTGATCGTCGGCGCGGCGTTGACGGGCGGCGCGATTTGGAAAGAAATGCGCGACGTGATCGAAGGCGGTCCCGATGCCGTGGTGGCGAAGATCGCGGACCGGCTGGGGAAGGACATGAAGCTCGATGACGCGCAGAAGAAAATGCTCGATCAGATCGTGACGGAGACGCGGATCGAGCTGCGGGGGATTCGCGCGGATGCGCAGCCGCGCGTCCGCGAGACGCTGGCCAAGGCGGAGGGAAAAGTGCGCGCGGTGCTCGGGCCGGATCAGCAGAAAAAGTTCGACCAAATCATCGAGAAGAGTCGCGAGAAGTGGGAATCGAAAGGCGAGGTTCAGTAACGCCGAGTTGTCACGCGCCACGCTCCGTGATGTCATCCGCGCCGGTATGCCCCTCGCTCAAACTCTCCGCTCGCTGATCCCCCTCGTCATTGGCCTCGCCGTCGGCGGCGTGGGCGCGGTGCTTTTTCAGGAAAGCATGCCTGGCGCGGAAGGCTCGCCGCAGGAGCGCGCGGCGAAGCTGGAGCTGGAGCTGAAGCAGGCGCAAAATCGGATCGCGGCGCTCGAAGCGGAGGACGCGCCGTCGCGAAATGCACGGGGACTTTTTGAGCGGAAGAAGGGAAATCAGGCGACGGTTTCTGATGGCATCCGCAGCATTGCCGAGCGGGTGAAGGCAGGGCAACCGGTGTCGCCCGAGGACATTTTCCGTGCGACCAAACCTTGGATGCGCGACATCTCGCCTCTGATAGATCGGATGCGCGTGCGGGCGGAGAAAAAGGTGGTCGAAAGCAAGTCGGGCGAGTTCGCGCGCAAATACGATCTCACGGCCGAGCAGCAGACCGCACTGCATGGCTGGTTCGCCAAAAGGTCGGAGGAGAACGCGAAGAAATTCTCCGATTTGATGAGCGACGACAAATCGCGCTGGATCGACATGATGCACATCGCGCAGGACACGCAGCCGGACGATGGCATCGACTCCTTCATGGAAACGGTGCTCACCGGCGAAAAGCTCGCGGCTTTCAAAACCGAGCGGCTCAACGACAAGGCACAGCGCGTGCAAAGCGAGGCCGACGCGAAGGTGCAGCGGCTCGATTCCATCGTGCCACTGAGCGAGGCGCAGCGCGATCAGGTCTTCGGCATCATGGCGCGGAATTCGCGCGACTACGATCCGGCGATGGCCTTTGACGGAACGACCGGCCAGATCAATGCGGCGCCGGCAGGAGATAAGAACGCCGCGATCCTCTCCGTGCTCACGCCGGATCAGCGCGTTGCTTACGAAGCGGAACGCAACCGCCGCCGCGAGGAAGCGTCGAAAGGAATGGAAGAGGTCGGTTTGGCCTTCCCGCCGGAGTGGGACATGATCGACGACATGGATTTCCGGTGAGCGACACCCCCGCGATCGACGTGCGGTATTTGCGCGTGGACTACGGTGATTTCGTCGCGGTGGACGATCTCACGCTCACCGTCCCGCGCGGCGAAGTCTTCGGCCTCGTCGGCCCGAATGGCGCGGGGAAAACGAGCACCTTCCGCGTGCTGACGACGCTCATGGAGCCGACGTACGGCGAGGTGATGCTCGATGGCGTGGACGTGCTCGAAGACATCGAAAGCGCCCGCCGGATCATCGGATACATGCCCGACCTCGCGCCCGTGCCGACGGATTTGAAAGTGTGGGAATTCCTCGATTTTCACGCCGCCGCCTACGGTCTCGGCACGCGCGCCCAGCGGCGTGAACGCGTGGCCGAATGCCTCGAAGAAGTCGCGCTCACCGAACAGCGCAACAACTGGTGCAAAGCGCTTTCCCGTGGCCAGACGCAGCGCGTCGTCCTCGCGAAAACGCTGCTCCACCGCCCGCGCGTCCTCATTCTCGACGAACCCGCGAGCGGCCTCGATCCCCTCGCCCGCCGCGACCTCCGCAATGCGCTCCGCAAACTCGCAAAGACCGGCGCGACCGTCTTCGTCAGCTCGCACATCCTCAGCGAGCTCGCCGAAATGTGCTCGTCGCTCTGCGTCATGAACCAGGGCCGCCTGCTCGCATCCGGCACCGTCGATCAAGTGCGCCACCAACTCGGCAACACCGAGCGCGTCCTCACCGCCACGCTCCTCGCGCGCCACGAGGAAGCCGCCGAATGGCTCACCGCACAACCCGCCGTCCATGAACTGCGCATCGTCGAGCACCAAGTCGTCTTCACTTTTCGCGGCGACGACCACGCGCAAGCCGACCTCATCGAAGGCCTCTTCCGCCTCGGCATCCGCATGCGCGCGTTTGAGGAAAAGCGTTCATCATTCGAGGACATCCTCGTGGAAGTCGCCGAGAGCAACCGCCGCCCATGAGCATTGAAATTCCCACGATCCGCCACTCCGCATGGGCCATCTGGAGCAACCCCATTTTTCGCCGCTACTGCCAGTCGCGCCTGCGTCCCGGCGGCCTCGCAATTTCTCTACTGCTCATCGTCCTCGTCTCCGGCTTCGTCTGCGCGCTCGTGAGTTCCATCGGCGTGCGAAACCACCAGAGCACCTCCGACGCCGCCCGCATGGGCATCATCCCACTGCTCCTGGTGCAGGGGCTCATCCTCTTCGTCTTCGGTACCGCGCAGGTCGCGGGCGGCATGACGGCGGAGCGCGACGAAGGCGTGATCGACTACCAGCGCCTCATCCCGATGACTCCGTTGTCGAAAGTCCTCGGCTACCTCTTCGGTCTCCCCATCCGCGAATACCTGCTTTTTTTCGCCACGCTGCCATTCACCGCGTGGTCGCTCTGGCGCGGGCAGGTCGCGTGGCAGATATGGCTACCGCTCTACGCCGTCGTCATCACATCCACGTTGCTCTACCACTTCACCGGCCTCGTCACCGGCACCGTCGTGCGCAATCGCCGCTGGGCCTTCCTGGTCTCCATCGGCCTCGTCTTCTGCCTCTACACGGTCATCCCCCAGATGGCGAAATTCGGCCTCGTTTTTTTTAAATACCTCACCATCACCCCCGTCTTCGAAGAGAGCCTGCCAGGCCTCCTTCCATCGTCCGCAGCCTCCGCCGTAAAGATCGCGCAACGCCTGTTGCCAACCGTGAAATTCTTCGGCCTCGATTTCTCCGAAGCCGTCTTCACCGCGTTTTCACAAGGCGGACTCATCCTCACTTTCATCATCATGCTCTGCCGAAAATGGCGGCGGGCGGAGTCGCATCTGCTCGGAAAAATCTGGGCCACCGGCTTTTTCATCTGGGTGCAATTTCTCCTGCTGGGAAACGCGCTGCCGCTGATTGATCTCGGGACTCTTTTCCCATCCCGCGCGTTTTTCGGAATGGTGCGACTCACGTCGGACTGGGCACCCGAGCCGATGGAAGCCGTCGCCATGTCCGGCATCTACGGCCTCGTCACGCTGCTGCTGGTTTTCGTCCTCGGCGGCATCATCACCCCTTCGGGAGAAAATCAGCTCCGCGGCTGGCGTCGCGCGCGAAAGCAGGGCGCATCTTCATTGCCGCGTCTCGCCGATGCCGCCACGGCGTTTTGGTGGGTGCTCATCATGGCCGTCGCCGGTGCGGCGGGATGGTTTATTTTCACGCGCGCACTCGTGGAAAGCCGGTGGTTTCCCGGCCACGAATTACCGCCCCGCACGCTCGCATATTTCATCGCCGTCATGCTCGCGGGCGGCGTCGGTTTTCAAACACTGCTCGAAGCGAAAGGCGGACGCGTGGTCGGACTCATGGCGATTCTTCTCGGCGTCGTGCCGATCATGTCCGGCGTCGTCCTCGGCACGATCAGCAATCGCCTGGCCCCGCTCGCCTCCTGGCTCATCGGCATGTCGCCCGTGAGCCTCCCGTTGTACGCTGCAGGCACGCTGCTCTCGATCGCGGAAATCCCGCCACACATCGCGCGCGCCATTCCTCGCGCATTTTATTTTTGGCTGCTCGTCAGTACGTTCGTGATGTTTTGGCTCACCAGCCGCCTCTGGTCCGCGCGCCGGGCGATCGCGAAGAGCGTCCTCTCCGCTCCATTGCAAAGCCCGCCAGCCGTCTAGCCACAGCACCTCGTGTCGCGCGCGGAGGAAAGCGACAGTGGAGAAGCCCGATTGCCGCAGAAGATGCCTCCCGTTTTTTCGAGATATTTTGTATTGTTTCCCTTCGCGAGCATCCTGTAGAAGCGGCCCATGCCCAAAACCAAACCAGCCTCCGAGCCAGCCTCCAAGCCAGCTTCCAAGCCAGCAGCTAAAGCCGCAGAAAAACCCGCTGCGCGCAAACCCAACGCCGCATTCATGAAGCCCGTCCAGCCGGACGATAAGCTCGCAGTCGTCGTCGGATCCAAGCCTCTTCCACGTAGCGAACTCACCAAGAAACTCTGGGACTACATCAAGAAGCACAAACTTCAGGACGAAAAGAAAAAGACCCTCATCAATGCAGACGACGCCCTCAAGGCCGTCTTCAATGGCAAGAAGCAAGTCAGCATGTTCGAGATGACGAAACTCGTCTCCGGGCATATCGGCTAGTCTTCCGTTCAAGAGTTTCCCGCAGCTCGCGGGATTCGCCGATGGAAGCGGTGATCTTTCTCCGGGAAAATCGTCGCAGAAAAATTGTGAACCTCTTTCAGAACTCATTCGAGTTCTGGAGAGGTTCACGTTTTTTATACCGCTGACCATTTAGTTCCACCACGATTCACGATTTCAGATGACCTCACGATTCTCCCTCACCTTCACTGCGGTGACCTTCGCCGCACTCCATCTTCAAGCGGCGGAAACCGAGTGGCCGCAGTTTCGCGGGCCCACCGGACAGGGGATTTCGGCGGCCGAGAAAGTGCCCGTCGAGTGGAACGCCTCGACGCACATCGCTTGGAAGGTCGAGTTGCCCGGGATGGGCTGGTCTTCGCCCGTCCTCGCCAAAGGCCGCCTTTATCTCACCAACGTCACCGGCCAGTCAGACGGTTCGGAGGTCGTTTTACACGCGCTTTGCCTCGATGCCGCTTCAGGAAAAACGCTCTGGGATGCCGAGGTTTTCCACCCAGATGTTGCCACCGTCCGCGCGATGCACCGAAAAAACTCTCCTGCGAGCAGCACGCCCATCGTCACAGACCAGTGCCTCTACCTTCACTTCGGCCACATGGGCACCGCCGCGCTCGATCTTTCCGGCAAGGTCCTGTGGAAACAGAATGAGTTGAAATATCCGCCGGTCCACGGCGCAGGCGGTTCGCCTATTCTCGTCGGCGATGCGCTCGTGTTTAGTTGCGACGGCGAGCGCGATCCATTCGTCGTCGCGCTCGACTCCGCGACCGGCGCGATCCGCTGGAAAACGCCGCGCAATTCTCCTGCGAAAAAGCAGTTCTCCTTTTCCACTCCGCTCGCCATCACCGTCGGCGGCGTGCAGGAAGTTGTCAGCCCCGGCCCCGGATTTGTCGGCGCATATGATGTGAAAGATGGTCATGAAATTTGGCGCGTCGGCTACGGCGAAGGTTACTCCGTCGTCCCGCGTCCCGTCTTTGCGCACGGCTTGTTGTTCGTGAGTTCGAGCTTCGACGCTGCGGTGTTTTACGCCATCAAACCCGAAGGCGCTTCCGGCGATGTCACCGCGACGAACGTCGTGTGGTCGAATCGCAAAGCCGCGCCACACACCGCATCGCCAGTCGTCGTAGGCGACGAAGTGTATTTCGTCTCCGACGCCGGCATCGCCACCTGCGCCGATGCGCGCACTGGTGAAGTCCATTGGAGCGAGCGGCTCGGCGGCGGCTTCTCCGCCTCACCCGTCGTCGCGGAAAGCCGCATCTATTTTCAAAATGAAGCGGGCGTCGGTTTCGTCGTAAAAGCC